>CADCDV010000023.1 GCA_902800255.1 uncultured Erysipelotrichaceae bacterium
CAGTAATCTTTAGTAGCATTATCCCAATTGTCGCCCATAGTTCTACTATAGCTAAAGTTAGCAATAGGATTTGGATCTGAAAGACGATTCATGAGCTTATCAGTCCATGGTTTATTTGGCTCACAGTCAGTAAGAAGTGCTGGGAAATCATTACGATGAACAAATTGAATATTTTGATCGACAGATGAACGGTCAATAGGCATACCTTCATAAGCGGTATCACCAGTAAAGCGGTTTTCAACTTTTTCACCAGTAACTTCATCGTAATCAATCATGACATCATCAGCGACCTTATAAACCACTGGTGACATACCAGTTTTAACGTTGTGAGCATCGGTCATGAAATTTAGTTCATAATTACCTTTTTCTAATTCATAACCAGTGTGTCCGTTTTTGTTTGCATCATAATCGTCGTATGATTTGAAATCTTTAGTATCAACTTCAATTTCAATTTCACACTTACCACCAGGTTGAAGTAATGGAGTCTTTTCATAGCCAACTAGTTTACGGTATGATTTCTCGATTCCACCAGGTGTATATGGAGCGGTAAGGTAAACTTGAACAACGTCTTTACCTTTATAATCACCAGTATTGGTGACTTCAACTGTTAAAATGATTTTTTCATCGGCATCAATTTCATTTCCAGAGCCGCTTTCTTTTTCGGCACCGACGAATCTCCATTTGAAGTCAGTGTAAGACATACCATATCCAAATGGATATTGAACAACGTTTTCGTATCCGTTGTATGGTTCTTGATCCCAGAAGCCTTCGGCATCAGCGGTCTCGAACCAACGATAACCCATGTAGATGCCTTCGGTGTATTCGGAGTAGCAGGCGTAGTTGTAGAAAGCGGCACCGCCAGAACCTCTACCGGCTTTGCTGAAGAAGTCAGAGGATCTTCCACCGGTGTAGTGACGGGTGTGCTTTGCACAAGAACGATAGTAGGTGATGTTGTATTCTGGGCGATATGGTGTGGTATCGGTCATATGTCCAGAAGGGGTGACGTCTCCAAAGACGACATCAGGGATGGCGAGGGCTCCTTGGCCACCGGTGACGCCGACATTGAGGACGGCATCAATGCCGCCTGGGATCTCGTCGTTGATGTCTTTGACGAAATCGAGGGTCATATTGTTGGTGCTGTTTTCGATGACGATGACGTTTTCGAAGTCAGCGGCAATCTGACGGAGGGCGTATTCTTCCTCGGTTGAGATTTCGAGGTAGTCACGTTCCTCATCCTTAACGGTGGATCCGCTCTTATGAGTGGAGTCACTGGAGGAAAGCTTGTTCTGATAGTGAGGGCAGTCACTGTTCTCACCAGCGTGACGGGAGATGACGAAGAAGGCGGTGTTGCTGTAATCCTTCGCCTGTTCATAAAGCTCTCGGTACTGAGAATCGACCTCGAGCGATGGCTCACGGATAACAAAGTAGCTGTCGAGGTTCGTCATGATGGTGTTGGAATCACCTTCCGCTTTGTGCCAGTTCTTGTAGTAGGCTGGGAGGTCAGGATTGACTTCGAGGCCTCTCTTTTCGAGAGCGCTGTTGAAGTCATATGACTTGTGGCCCTTTGTTCCAACCATTTCGGAACCGGATGACATGATGTACCAGTCAACGGAACCATGGCCGAAAACGTTTACTTTTTTGATTGTGTCTTTGCTGAGCGGAAGAGTTCCGTTGTTCTCAAGCATGACAATGCCTTCGCCTTCGACTTCGACGGCGAGTTCGTCACCCATGCCAGAAGCGGAGCGGGTCATAGCGCTCGTGTCAGCTGGTGCTGGGGTCGTGAGGTAAGTGTTCATGGTACTGGCGCCATCACCGAAGGCCCAGCCATTACCAATTCCTAACGCGACGCCGGCGGCGACGATGAGAGGCAAAGAAGCAATCGAAACGATAAGTCTGGTTCTCTCTTTGCCTGACAAGGAATTAAATTTCCCCATGTGTTTTTCCTTTCTATTGAAGATATGTTTTTGGTGAGCTAGAGCCCCTAGCACACCGACAATCACTTAAAAGTGATACCTATTGAAAGCGCTTAAAAAATTGACTATCTTGCTATTTAGCAAAGTCAAATACCCTATGGAAATAACGCTATAAAGTGTCTAAAATGCAAAATTATTACATTTACAAGAACTGGAAAAACAACCAAAGGAACTAATAAATATTAACTATTGTTAAAAATTAGGTCTTAGTAAGGTCGACACTCGAATATGAACGAAAAAGAAGAACTTAATATGCTTCGCGACATGCTTGAGCATATGCCTGGCGGAGCGTTTACCTATGAGGCAGAAGGGGACCAAAGATTCATCTATGTTTCCCCATCGCTTGTCAAACTCCTTGGATACGAAGACGAGGAATCGTTTTTGAAATCGGTCAATTACAGCTTCATTGATTTCGTCCACCCAGACGATTATGAGAAGATTCAGCAAGAGATCGATGAGCAGATTTCCGAATCGGATATCGACTTCTGCGAATACCGCGTCAAGAAAGCGGATGGCACATACATCTGGATGCTTGACCGTGGCAAGATCATGAGACGTCCTGATGGGTCAAGATTCTTCTATGTCGTCGTCTTAGACGAGAACGCCATCATGCATAAGAGACTCGAGACCGCTAAGAAAGCCAAACAAGACTCTCTCACTGGCCTTCTTAACCACCAAGCCATCGTTATGGAAATCAACGCACTCATACAAGACCACTGCGAAGGCGTCTGCATGATGCTTGATATCGATGACTTCAAACGCATAAACGACAACTATGGCCATATTGAAGGGGATAGGATCATCGTCACCCTCTCGAAATCTTTGCTTGCTGAATTCCCTAACGCTCTCATTGGCAGATTCGGTGGAGACGAATTCCTTCTCTACTTCGTCGGAGCCAGAGAGGAAGACCACGCTGAGGAACTCGGCAAGAAGGTCGTCAAGATCATGAACAAGATCAAGGTCAACGGAAGCATACCGTTAAGCGGAAGTATCGGAATCTCACTATCGAGAGGCGGATTCTTCTCCGTTGATGAAGCGGTCCGAAAAGCCGATGAGGCGATGTACACCGCCAAGAAGACGGGCAAAAACAAATTCGCAATCAAATAAAAATCGCTGGCAAATCGCCAGCCTTTTTTATATTTGCAACGAAAAGTAACACAAAAGTGTTAATGAGCCTATAATCTTTGTGTCGAAAGGTGAAACTATGAAACGCGTAATATTCCTCTTTCTCGAAAACGGCCAGGCGGCCATAAACGCCCTCGAAGAAATTCGTTCCGAAGGATATAACGGAACACTTGTCGGAGGCGCATCGTTAAGACACGCTTTCGAAGACATGCTTCCAGAGGAGAGACATTTCTTCTCTCTTGCCAACTGGGAAGCTGACAACAACAAAGAGTCCACTCTTTCTCTTTTCATCGTTGATGAGAAGAGCATCTCCGAATTAAAAGATGCAATCCGCAAATGCACCAATGATTTTAAAACTGTCAAAGGAGCCTTCTTCAGCCTCCCTCTTGATGATTACGAAGGCAGCTTCTAATGGACGGCTTTATTTTTCTTTACGCAGCGGCGATTGTCCTCGTTGGCCTACTCTCAACTAGGTTAATGAAGGTCATCAAGATGCCTTTTGTGACTGGTTACATCATCACAGGCATCATCATGGGTCCTTTTGTTTTCGGACTCTTTTTCAATAACTTCGATTTCCTAAATGCTGGAAGCGGTCCGGTAGCCGAATACGTCAGAAACCTTGGCTGGGTGAATAACGTCGCTCTCGGATTCATCGCTTTCTCAGTAGGTGCCTCTTTCAAGAGAAACACTCTTAAAGCGGTGGGCAAGAAGGTTCTCGTCATCACCGTCCTTGAAGCCGTATTTGCTTCGCTTCTTGTCATTGCCGCATTACTCATTGCTTACTTCATCTTCCCTGACAAGATCCCTCTCCCTCTCGTGCTTACCTTAGGCGCGATTGCGGCTGCGACAGCGCCTGCGGCCACTCTTATGGTCGTTAAGCAATATAGGGCGAAAGGTCCTGTCACCGATACTTTGCTTCCGGTTGTCGCTCTTGATGATGCGGCGGCCCTCATTCTCTTCGCCATCCTCTTCCAGATCGCTAGCGCTATGGCGACAGGAACATCATTCAATGCTTATGAGATGTTCGCCAAACCTCTTATCGAGATTGTTATCTCTCTCGCTATCGGTGCGGCCCTTGGCTTCTTGATGTCCTTCGCTTGCCATTTCTTCCGCTCAAGAGGAAACAGGACTGGCTGGATCATCTTCGTCGTCTTTGCTTCCCTTGGCCTTTATTACTTATTCAAACAAGACTTCATGGGCAACATGGAGCTTAGCTCCTTGCTTACCTGCATGACAGCGGGCGCCATCTTCGTCAACATGAGGCAAGATAGCGTTAAGGAGTTCGAATTCCTTGATAGGTTTACCACTCCGATCTACATGCTCTTCTTCATCATCAGCGGAGCCAATCTTGATTTGACGATATTCGCTAGCAACAACGGCCTTATCGTTTTGGCTATCGCTCTTGTCTATGTCATCTTCAGAGCCGGTGGCAAATGGCTTGGCGCCTTTAGCGGTGCCGCCGTCTCGAAAGCGGAGCCAACCGTTAAGAAATACCTTGGCTTCTGTCTCATTCCTCAGGCTGGTGTCGCGATTGGTTTATCGACGACAGCCGGCGCTGCTTTAAGCGGACCAAGTGGCAACTCTATTCTCGGAGCGATGGTGGTGGCCATCATCCTTACCTCCACGCTTGTCTATGAGCTTATCGGCCCAGTCGTCACAAAGACCGCGCTTAAAAAAGCTGGCGAACTTACCTTAGAACGCTAAAAAACCTGACAAATATCAAAAAATCCCTGGCAATTCAGGGATTTTTTTATCTAACCATAACGTTTGTGAGGATTAATCCAACGACAATCAGAACTTCTCCCAAGAGATAGGTGATCATAATCGGGAAGTGTTCCCTTGGAATCTTCTTGAAGAAGTGGGAGTAAACGAGGATCGAGTCGCTGAAGAGGAAAGCGAGTCCTCCAAGCAACATGAAGATGAAGAAGAGAGGCTGGCCAAGAAGAACACCGACTAAACCAACGGTGGTCTCGGTGAGAAGGGATACGCAGTATAAGCCTCCTGCCAAAGACATAAGCCATTTCTTCTTCGTGATGATGAAAGCGATCGTGAAGAAGACCAAATAAGCGGCAACGAAATAGACAATTGCCCAAATCTGGATGTTCTCGACTTCGAGAAGGCCAATCTCAACCAAGATGGAAATGGCCTCAGTGATATAGAAGATGTGGCCAAGGAAGAAGAAAAGCATTCCAAGCGCGAGGAACTTCACGAAGTGCAAAGCAGGAACGCATAAGGTTTTGGTGAGCTTTCTCTTTGGCTCATTTTCTTTATAGCAGTAATAGATGTGCTGCAAAGAAATAAGGACGAACGCCAAGAGGAAGAAAAAACCAATGTATGTGAGAGGGGATGTGAAATCAAACATGGCCTTATTGTAGAACTTTTATGAAGAGCAAGTCAAAACGGCCTACTTTTGCTTCTTGGAGTGCGCCTCTTTCCATTTCTTTATCTCTTCGAGGCGGGCTTTGTATTTGGCTTCTAAGCCTTGGGTTCCAGGGGTGAAGTATTCTTTGCCAACAAGGGAATCAGGAAGACACTGCATGCTGGCGATCTTTTCTTTGGTGTCGTGAGCGTAGATATACCCATCGCCATAACCAAGCTCTTTCATGAGCTTCGTTGGGGCGTTCCTGATAACAAGAGGAACTGGCTCATCGATCATCTTTCGGGCGTCTTCTGCCGCTCTATTGTAGGCAACTTCCATCGCATTTGATTTCGGGGACATCGCCATATAGACGACTGCCTCTGTAAGTGAGACGTTACACTCAGGAACACCGATGAAGTGGCAGGCCTGATAAGCGGCAACAGCCACATCTAAAGCGCGAGGATCGGCTAATCCAACATCCTCAGAGGCAAAACGAACGACGCGTCTTGCGATATAAAGAGGATCCTCACCGGCCTCAAGCATTCTGGCAAGCCAATAGACGGCTGCATCAGGGTCGCTGTTTCTCATTGATTTATGGAGAGCGGAGATGAGGTTATAGTGTTCCTCGCCTTTCTTGTCATATAAGAAGGACTTCTTGGAAGTCACCTGTTCGACTATCTCTTTGGAAACGGTGATTGTGCCATCTTGTCTATCGCCATTAAGGACGACCATCTCAAGAGTGGACAATGCGCCTCGAGCGTCGCCATTAGAGAAGGTGGCGATTGTCTCAAGGACTTGCTTGCTGATCTTGATCTTCATCCCGCCAAATCCACGTTTGTCGGATATGGCCTTCTTAAGAAGAAGAACAATATCTTCGATTCCTAGAGGATTAAGAACGAAGACTTTGCAGCGTGACAAAAGCGCGTTGTTGATCTCAAACGAAGGATTCTCTGTTGTAGCACCCACAAGGATAATGCTCCCTTTCTCAACGAAAGGAAGGAAAGCGTCTTGCTGGGCTTTGTTGAATCTATGGATTTCGTCTACGAAGACGATGGTCTTGCCACCGAATAAGCGGTTCTTCTCCGCTTCTTCCATGACGGTTTTGATTTCTTTGATGCCACTCGTGACGGCAGAGAAGGTGATGAAGTCAGCTTTGGTTACGTTAGCGATCACCTTAGCGATTGTTGTCTTGCCAACGCCAGGCGGACCCCAAAAGATCATCGAAGGGACTTTGTCGCTTTCGATCATGTTGCGAAGGATTTTGCCTTTGCCTAAAAGATGGTCTTGGCCAACTATTTCATCAATCGTAGTAGGCCTTAGACGTTCAGCCAAAGGCTCATTGTTTTCGTTCCAAAAGGACATTTGTTCGCTCATCGTATTAATTCTACTTTATTTTGCGTGGGTTTATAATATGGGCATATGGATTTCAGTGGAATGGAGAAGCTTTCGCTTCTAGATTTTGACGACAACATCACCTGTACTTTGTTCTTTGCGGGCTGCAACATGCGTTGCCCGTTTTGCCATAACTCGGCTTTGGTCATTCCTGGTATGAAGCCTGCCTTCATCCCTTGGGAAGAGATCAAGGAGTTCTTAGAGAAAAGAAAGAACGTCCTTGATGCCGTCTGTGTTTCGGGCGGCGAATGCACTTTGATGCCAGATTTGCTGGAGAAATTGGGTGAAATCAAGGCCTTAGGATACAAAGTTAAACTAGACACGAATGGGTCTCGTCCAGAGATTCTTAAGATCGCTGTCGAACAGGGTCTAGTGGACTATGTCGCAATGGACATCAAGAACTCCAAAGAGAAATATGCGAAAACCATCGGAGTGGACAACGTCGACATCAAAGACATCGAGGAATCGGTTGATTACCTTATGCACACCGACCTCGTCGATTACGAATTCAGAACAACCATCATCGAAGAGTTCCACGAGACCGAAGACATTGAGAAGATGTCTCTTTGGCTTGCAGGCGCAAAACGTCATTTCCTCCAGCAATACGTCGATAGGGATGGCTGCATTGAGCATGGTTTCCATCCTGTGCCAAAAGAAAAGGCCCTCATTTGGAAGGCCATTCTTGATAAGAATATCGAGAAAGTCGAACTTCGTGGTTACGAATGAGACTTGGTCGTTAAATAGGTATTAGCATTTAAGGCGGCTATCGCACCATCGTTGCAAGCGGTGGTGAGCTGCCTTATTTTTTTGACCCTGCAATCACCGGCGGCAAAGACGCCTTCGGTCTTGGTGGCCATGTTCTCGTCGGTAACGATGAAGCCCTTATCTAATTCGACGAGATTGGAGAATCTTTCGTTATCTGGAACTTGTCCGATAGCGACGAAGACACCATTGATCTCAATCGTCATAGGATTCTTGTCGAGCCTTCCTTCGAAGGAAACGCTTTCGACCTTATCTGTGCCGTTGAAGCGGACGGAATTGTAGTTGTGGTAGATCGAGACGTTTTGAAGAGACTTAAGAGCGCTCACAAGGATATCGTCAGCGAAGAACTTGTCAAACAAGGTAACGACATCGACGTGACGGGAGGTCTTTGCTAAAAGCAAAGCATACTGAAGGGCGCTATTGGCATCGCCGATGACCATCGTGTCTTTGCCAGTATAGAAGGCGCCATCGCAAACGGCACAGTAGGAGATGCCTTTGAGGTTCTCTCCTGGAATGCCTAGGTGGCGGTGTTTGACGCCGCTAGCGATGATGACGGCTCTGCCTTCATAATCGCCATATTCGCAGTGCGCAACGAAGTTGTCGCCTTTCTTTTCGATGGATTTGACTTCATCCATTTCGAACTCAGCACCTAAAGCACTGATCTGCTCGAAAAGGTTATTGGACCATTCAAGTCCAGAGATTTCTTTGATGGATGGGAAGTTCTCAACTCTTGGAGAATCGGCGATTTGACCGCCGAACGCTTGCTTCTCGATGAGTTTGACGCTTCTGCCGGCTCTAAGCGAATAAAGGGCCGCGGTCATTGCCGCAGCCCCTCCGCCTATGATTAGGATATCAGGCAGCATTTCCGCCTTTCACCTTCTGGATATAGCCTCTGATGTCGGAAGCGTTCTCGTATGCATCATAAGCTTCACCATTTGGAACTAAGAGAGTTGGCGCGTTGGTAATACCGAAAGCGGTGGTCGTCTCTTTGTTTGAAACAGCATCAATCTGCTCGTATTCGATGCCTTCTTTATCAAGCATCATCTTCGCCATCTTGCAGTTTGGGCAGGTTGGAGAAGTGAAGAGCATGACTTTCGTCACCTTTGGTGCGGAAGCCTTTTCTTCGTGCTCATGGCATTCGCAAGCGCTGTCATGGGCGTGTGGACGGGAGTTCTCATTTGGAATGTAGGTCTTACGATCTTTGTATTCCTGAGCCTTTCCGTCATTCCAGTTCTTAACTGGACGGTAGTAACCGGTGATACGGGACCAAACCTCAGCCTCTTTGCCGCAGATTGGGCAGGTGTGGACTTCACCATTGATGTAACCGTGATCCTGGCAGATCGAGTAGGTTGGGGACATGGTGTAGTAAGGAAGTTTGTAGTTCTCGGCGATCTTACGGACAAGCTTCATGCAACTCTCCCAGTTTGGAAGACGCTGGCCAAGGAAGGTATGGAAGACGGTGCCAGAGGTGTAAAGGGTCTGGAATCTGTCTTCGATATCAAGAGCGGTGAAGATATCGTCGGTGTAGCCAACTGGTAAGTGTGAGCTGTTGGTGTAGTAAGGGGTCTCACCAGCTCCGCCAGCGGTAAGGATGTCTGGATATCTCTCGCGGTCATGTTTCGCAAGACGGAAGGCAGTGGACTCAGCTGGGGTAGCCTCAAGGTTGTAGAGGTCGCCATATCTTTCCTGATAGTCGGAAAGGCGTGATCTCATGTGGTTGAGGACCTCAACGGTGAAGTCCTGAGCAGCCTGAGTGGTGAGGTCAGCTTTGATCCAACGGGCATTGAGGCAGGCTTCGTTCATGCCGACAAGACCGATGGTGGAGAAGTGGTTCTTGAAGGAGCCTAGATAATGCTTGGTGTATGGATATAAGCCAGCTTCAAGGAGCTTGGTGATGGTCTTGCGCTTGATGCTTAAGGAGCGGGCGGCGATATCCATCATGCCATCAAGTCTGGCATAGAAGTCTTCCTTGTTGGTGGCAAGGTAAGCGATACGTGGCATGTTGATGGTAACAACACCGACGGAACCGGTGCTTTCACCACTTCCGAAGTAACCGCCGGATTTCTTTCTGAGCTCACGGAGGTCAAGACGGAGACGGCAGCACATAGAACGGACATCACTTGGCTTCATGTCGCTGTTGATGTAGTTGCTGAAGTATGGGGTGCCGTATTTGGCGGTCATTGTGAAGAGTAAACGGTTGTTCTCGGTATCGGACCAATCGAATTCTTTGGTGATGGAATAGGTTGGGATTGGATACTGGAATCCACGGCCGTTGGCATCGCCTTCGATCATGACTTCGATGAAGGCTTTGTTGATCATATCCATCTCGGCTTTGCAATCACCATAGGTGAAATCCATTTCTTTGCCGCCGACGATGGCTGGGAGGTTCTTAAGATCCTCTGGAACGGTCCAGTCGAGGGTGACGTTGGTGAATGGAGCCTGGGTTCCCCAACGGGATGGGGTGTTGACGCCGAAGATGAAGGATTGGATGCACTGCTTGACCTGCTTGTAGGTAAGGTTATCAACCTTAACGAATGGGGCGAGATAAGTATCAAATGAGCTGAATGCCTGAGCTCCCGCCCATTCGTTCTGCATAATGCCAAGGAAGTTGACCATTTGGTTGCAAAGTGTGCTCAAATGGCCAGCTGGGGTGCTGGTGATCTTGCCTGGAACGCCACCCAAACCCTGTTGGATGAGCTGTTTGAGGGACCAGCCAGCGCAATAACCGGTAAGCATGCTAAGGTCGTGGATGTGGATGTCGGCGTTGCGGTGGGCATCACCGATTTCCTTATCGTAAACCTGGCTTAACCAGTAGTTAGCGGTGACGGCGCCGCTGTTGGAAAGGATAAGACCACCAACAGAATAGGTAACGGTACTGTTCTCTTTGACACGCCAGTCGCTGATCTTGAGGTAGTTGTCGACGACTGTCGCATAGTTGAGTTCGGTCTTCTTGATTTCACGGATATCCGCATGTTTCTTACGGTAGTCCATGTAGCTGTGGGCCACATCGACGTATCCAGCCTGGATCAAGACGATTTCAACGCTGTCCTGGATGTCTTCAACGTCCACGATGCCATTGTTGACCTTCTTATTGAACTCCGCTGTGACACGGAGAGCTAAGAGCTCAATGATATTCTTATCTGCTTCTTTGTGTTCCGCGACGAAGGCTCTTTCGATGGCCTTCTCAATTCTCGATAAATCAAATTCAACGATCGATTCATCTCTTTTTCTAACTTTTAACATACACAACGCTCCTTTCGCGTTCGCACACACAGAGATTAAGGAATAAGGGGCTTTTAAAACGCCTCTTATTCGACCCAATCTATGTAGAGGGGGGACTGTTTATCTCCCTTGCACCGATAATCATAAGGAACGGATAACAAATTGCAATCAAAATGCACACCCAAATTTAAGAAAATTTTTGAAAACTTTTTCACAGAGTTTTCCACAATCAAAAACCTTAGTATTTTCGCCATTTTGACGGGCAACAAGAATGTAAATACGAAGTCAATAAGAAAAATATCAATTTTTGACAGTGTATCAAATAGTGCATATACATTCGGTAGAAAGCCATTTTCTGACCAATTAAGATTTCCTTTCTGAACTGATCGGCTCAATTTTCAGCCTTAAACACTTTCTTTTAGATTGACGAATAAAAATGTGGAAAACTTAAAGGCCAAAAAATGCGATGGGAATTGAGCAATTTTGAGGTCTCTTTCACCATTAAATTCGCGTAACAAAAAACTACTAATTTTTGGGGTGAATTTATACACTTTGGAGCATTAATATGCATATAGCGTATGCGCGCAACTTATTTTATTAATGTTTATTTATTTTTTGGTTAGGTGCGCTATCATAAAATCAACAATTGTTTCGGAGGAACAATAAATATGGGAGAAAAACAACCAAAGAAGAAGGGTGCTTTTAAGAGATTCTTTGAAGAATTTAAAGCATTCATCAACAAAGGCAACGCTTTCATGCTTGCTGTAGGCGTCGTCATCGGCGGCGCGTTCAACGCTATCGTCACTTCACTCGTCAACATCTTGATGAGCTTAGCGACCTGGGGTGTTCCAGGAGGTCTTAAAGGACTTGTTACCGTCCTTCCGGCCTTAACTGATGCCCAGAAGGGTGCGGCATTCCTTCAGAACGGACAAACCGTCA
The DNA here is from genome assembly GCA_902800255.1 of uncultured Erysipelotrichaceae bacterium. Taxonomy (GTDB): domain Bacteria; phylum Bacillota_I; class Bacilli_A; order RFN20; family CAG-826; genus UBA4951. Next base: position 11,773 of record CADCDV010000023.1, read on the forward strand.
ACCTTCAGTCCTTCACTATGGCTGAGGTCAACGATCGCGTTATCGAATTCGCAGCCCAACAAGGCGTTACTGATTTAAAGGTTGAAAGCGATACCTTCATCCAGTGGAAGAACTCACTTCTCGGTCTTTATGAACAGCACGGCACAACCTTCACCTACAAGATGTCTGCCATCATCGACTGGGGCGCCTTCATCAACGCCGTTATCGCCTTCATCATCATCGGCTTGACCCTCTTCATCATCGTTAAGATCATGAACAAGATTGAGGCCAGGAAAGCTGAAGCCAAAGCCAAGGCCCTTGAGAAGTATTACGAGAAACACCCAGAAGAGAGACCTGTCCCACCTGAGGAAGGAACTCCTGAGCCAACCGAAGCTGATATCCTTAAAGAGATCCTTGGCGAATTGAAGAGACCGAAAGAAGCGGGAGATTAATAAGCATAATGAAAAAGAATTTTAAAAAAAGGATAAT
>CADCDV010000024.1 GCA_902800255.1 uncultured Erysipelotrichaceae bacterium
ATTATCGATGTCGACGTTTTTGATGAAAAGACCGTCTTTGAACGGAACATAGACATGTTTGTTCTCGCTAGTGGTGACCGATAAGGTTCTGGTTTTCGAATACTCGAGGACTTCATCGACAACTCCTATGACACGGTTCTCGTCGAGGTAGTCGACGACTTTGCAGCCGACTAAGTCGCTATAGCGGTAATAACCTTCTGGAAGAGTGGCTTTCTCTTTGTCCATCTCGATAGCGAAGTTCCTAAAGCCTTCGATCGCGTTGATGTCGCCATATTCCTCAAAAGCGAGGAAGTAGTAGTCTCCTGAATCCCTGAAGTTTCTGACTGTGACAGGGAATCTTTCGTCTGTTTTCTCATCGTGAAGAGACAACATGGTCCCTTTCTTAAATCTTTGCTTAGCAAAAGAAGTGAGGGATTTGCATCTGACCTCACCTTTTAACCCGAAGGGCTTAAGAATGTAACCAAGTGTGATGTATTCCATAAGAGAAAAAGGAGGACGCTTATTCGGCGTCCTCTTTATCATCGTGCTTTTCGTTGAAGCTCTCAAATTTAAGATGGATTCTGAGGTTGGAGTTGTCGGCTTTGCCAACGATTCCAATAGCTTCGCGAAGTGCATTTGCGATCGCGCCGTGCTTTCCGATTAAGCGGGCGGTGTCATCATCTTCGGCGACGATGAGGAGGGCCACATCTTTTTCGGTGCTGCCAGGGAGCTCTCTGACCATGATGGATTCAGGATGCTCGATGAGGGGATCGACAAGTCCGTGGATTACTTTCTCGTAATCCATTATTTAGACTCCTTTTTCTTAGCCTTTCCTTCGGCGAACTTAGCCATGATGCCTTTGCGGCTGAACATAGCGCGAACACTGTCGGAAGGGATAGCGCCATCTTTGAGCCATTTCATAGCAAGCTCTTCGTTGATGAGAGCTTTTTCTTCTCCGAGAGCTGGATCGTAGGTGCCGATCTGCTCGATATAACGGCCATCTCTGGAAGAGCGGCTGTCAGCGGCGACGATGCGGTAGAAAGGGTCTTTGTGGCGGCCAATACGGGCCAATCTGATTTTAACCATAATTTGCTTGTTCTCCTTTTCCGAACGTAATCATAGGCTTGTGATATAGTCCTGTCAAGTATTTTTGCTTGACACTAAAACGCATTACATTTCAATCTCCGTAGGTTTTCTCTTGCGAGGGGCTAAACGAGCGCGTAATATATTCGGTGCGCGAAAGCGATACGCAGGCTCCGCCGTCTGTCACTAGACGTGAACCTGAAGAGCAAATTCTAAGTTAGGAGTAAAAGATTCATGAACAACAACATTGTCAATGAGATCACTGCCAAGCAGATTCGCGATGACATCCCACAGTTCTCCAGTGGTGACACCGTCAAGGTTTACTACCGTATTGTCGAGAACAAGAAAGAGCGTATTCAGGTCTATGAGGGCGTCGTTATCCAACGTCGCGGTCATGGTGTCAGCGAAACCTTCGTCGTCCGTAAGATGTCCAGTGGCGTCGGCGTGGAAAGAACCTTCCCTGTCAACTCCCCAAGCATCGCCAAGATCGAAGTTACCCGTTACGGTAAGGTCCGCCGTGCCAGAATCCACTACATGCGTGGACTCAGCGGCAAATCCGCCCGTATCAAGCAAGGCAAAGCCCCAAAAGCTGCCGAAGCTAAGTAAATCTCAAGAAGTGACTAGAACCGCCCTTTCAATTGAGGGCGGTTTTATTTTGTCTTAATTCATAAGAATTCTTATACTTTATTAGATGAACAATCAGCAGCAGAAGAACGTCCATTATTTCCCTGGCCATATGGCTAAAGCCCTCCGCGAGATGGCTCCTTTCGTAAAGAACGCCGACATCGTGGTTGAGGTCACAGACGCAAGAGCGCCATTTTCAACGCGTAACCCAATGCTTCAGGGATTAATCGGAAGCAAGCCTCATTTGATTGTCCTTTCCAAAAACGACAAGGCCGACACCATGGTGACCGCCAGATGGATCGCTAAATATAACCAAGAGGGCATCACCTGCTTTGCTAGCAACCTCAAAGGAGAGAAGGTCTTCAAGGTCCTCAATGAGATGAGCGAGCCTCTCGTTCTTAAGAAACGCGAGAAAGAGAAGAAGCTCGGCATGAAGAAACAGCCTCTCAAGCTCCTTATCGTCGGCATCCCTAATGTCGGTAAAAGCACCCTTATCAATAACCTCGCCGGGAAGAGAGTGGCTAGGGCCGCGAACACCCCAGGCGTAACCAGAAGCGAGCAGTGGATCAAACTCTCCGGAGACTTTGTTCTTCTTGACACCCCAGGCATCCTTCCAATGAACTACGAAGGACCTCTCACCGCGAAGCGTTTAGCCATCCTTGGAAGCATCAAAGAAGATGTTCTCCCTCTTGATGAGCTATATCGTTTCTTATTCGTTTTCCTTCGCGAAAATTACAAAAATTGCATGCAAAACCGCTACGGAATTGAGGATTTAAGCAAATTAGAAGCCGAAGAAGTTCTTCAAATCGTCGCTAAGAATCGTGGGTATCTTTTGAAAAACGGAGCCCCAGATACCGATAAGGCGACATCCTCAATCTTCAAAGATCTCCAAGAGGGATTCTTTGGCAAAATCAGTTTAGAGAAACCTAATGCTTAATAAGGAAAAGGAATTCTATTCGACATCTTGCAAACTCATAGTTGGTGTCGATGAAGCAGGACGTGGCCCTCTTGCTGGGCCTGTTTTTGCGGCCGCCGCATTATTCTCTCCAGACTTTGCCGATGAGCTTATAGATGATTCCAAGAAACTCACCGCCAAGAAACGCGAGGCCCTTTTCGATGTGATTAAAGAAAAGGCTCTCGCTTATGGCATTGCCTCCGTCAGTGCGGATGAGATTGACCAGTACAACATCTATGAGGCCACAAAGATCTGCATGAAGAAAGCGATTGAGCAGATTGGCATCGACTATGACCTAATCATTACCGACGCCATGCCTTTATATGTCAAAGGGAAGAAGGTCATCGCGATGATAAAAGGCGATGCTCAGTGCCTCAATGTCGCCGCGGCTTCGATCCTCGCCAAAGTAAGCCGTGACAGATACATGGACGAATTAGATAAGCAATATCCTGAATATGGTTTCGCCAAACATAAAGGCTACGGAACCAAAGCCCATATCGACGCCATCATGAAATATGGTCCTATAGACCATGTTCACCGCAAAACGTTCGCTCCGATCAAGTATCTCATCGACGACAGTCCGAAACTCTGTTAAGAATTTTCGGGAAAAATTGGATTTCCTCCATATATGGAAAGTGGAGGGATTCCATGACAATTCTTAAACCAAACCAGATTCTTCATTACCTCGCTCTCAAATACGAGGGAGATTGGGACAAGATATCCCAAGCAGTAAACAACAAAGAAAGGCCCGATGATGAGGCCTATCAAAAGCTTGCCTCGTCCTGCCAAAGCAAGTTCGTCACTTTAATCGACCCTGAATATCCATCAGCCCTTAGGCAAACCTACAAACCACCTTTGGTTCTTTTCTATCACGGAGACTTATCTCTATTAGGAAATGGTTCCAAATGCATTTCCTATGTCGGCTCAAGGAATTCGAGCGCATATGGGAATGAAATGGCAAAAACCATCTGTTCTGGCCTTTCTAAGTATGGGTACAAGATTGTGAGCGGACTTGCCCGCGGAATCGATGCAGCAGCCCTTACAGCCGCTTTAGATAGCAAAGGAGGGGCTGTTGCCGTACTTGGGAACGGCATCGATTTCTGTTATCCAAGCGAAAACACCCCAATCTACGAAAGGATCAAGAAGGAGGGTCTCGTTCTATCTGAGTACCCAGGCATGACCAAACCAACACATGAGACCTTCCCATTAAGAAACCGAATAGTCGCTGGTTTATCGAGAGCGACAATCGTTGGCGAGGCCGCGAAAAGAAGTGGGACCCTTATCACCGTCAATTACGCTTTGACCACGAACAAAGATGTCGGATGCGTTCCTTATCGAGCTACTGATGAAAGTGCCTGCAATACCCTCATAAAAGAAGGGGCTTTTGTCATCGAAAATGCCGAGGATGTTCTTTTGATGGTGGGCGATACAAGGGGAGAGAGGGAGGCCTCGAAAATGTGATTCGACAATAAGATTGCCACGTGTTTTTGACATGTTTGGCTTTTGCGTGAGCGCTTACATGGGTAAAATAACTACGAAAAAGAGGATTTTACTCAATGAACAAAAAAATCATATTTCCTATGCTTACCGTCCTCGCATTAGCAGGATGCACAAGCGTGCCAAAAGTTGTTCCAACCATGGAATCTGAGGAAATGGCCGCCTACATTCCAGGCCTTACCCTCAAAGGCCTCGATGATGTGAGAGGCAACATGTATCTCCCAGAAGAAGTTGATGGACTTCCGATCACCTGGACCTGCGACGAACCAAACATCATTCATTGCGAAGCTATCGGCGACATCGCTCCTGGCTCAGTTGAGAGACCTTTAGCGGACACGACCGTCCTTCTTACCGCCTCAATCACCAAAGATGGCAAAGTCGGCAGCTACACTCAAGAAGTCACCGTCAAAGGCTTAGATCGTGAGCTTACTGAAGACGATTACGTCGGATACCTTCTTGTCACCTTCACCGGTGAAGGAAGCGCCAATGGCGAGCAAGTCTACATGTCCTTAGCGCAAGAGGATCAGGGATTCAACTTCCAGGCTTTAAACGGAAATCAGCCAGTCCTTTCCTCCATCGCTAGCGAAAAGGGCGTCAGAGACCCATTCGTCTATCGTTCCCCAGAGGGCGACAGATTCTTCATCATCGCCACCGACCTCAAGGTCAACAACAGACCAGAAGGCGGATGGAGAAACACTCCAAAAGGCTACACCTACCCAACCGTTAATGGTAAACACACCCTCATCCTTTGGGAAACCGAAGACCTCACCGATTGGGGCGATCCAAAATACATCGAAGTCGCTCCAGAGAACGCCGGCATGGCCTGGGCTCCAGAAATGACCTGGCACGAAGAGACCGGACAGTACGTCATCTTCTGGTCCAGCTGCATCATCGATGACCTCAGCTTACCAGATGATCAGAAGACCAAAGTCAAAGGCGACGCCGTCTACTACACGACCACCCGTGACTTCGAGCACTTCGGCGAAACCAAACTCTTCATCGACAACCAGACGGATGGCGTTCCTGAGAACTCCAACCATCCAAATGGTAGAAACATCATCGACGCTACCTGCACCAAGATCGGCGACCATTACTACGCCATCACCAAAGACGGTGACAACCCAGATAAAGATGGTGGCATCCGTATCTTCAGAAGCGATGACATCCTTGACTACGAAGCCTGGGAGAAAGTCTTAGACCTTGATGAGCTTGGACTTCCAACCTCTGGCACTGGCGTCAGCAGCTTTGATAACACTACCCTCGAAGGACCAGCTCTCTTCCAGTTCAACAAGTGTGACTGGGACGATCCAAATACCCCAGAGTGGTGCATCATGGGCGACAGATACAACGCCGGCAGTGGTTACCTCCCATTCTCAACAACTGACATCGAAGATACCACTGGCGCTGCCTGGAGCATCTATCCTTCCTCCAAGTTCTCTTGGGGCAATGGTGGAAAGCGCCACGGTTCCGTCCTTAAGCTTACCTCCGAAGAAGCGGCCGCGATTGCCGACAAATGGCTCGCTGCCTAATCCGCTAAGACAGGAAAGCAACCCAGTGGATCAGAAGGTTCACTGGGTTTTTTAGTGCACCGAAAAGGAAATAAATTTACATTCCAGCAGAAGCAGAAAATTTTACAAAAAATCTATAAATAATCTCTTATTTATATATAAGGAAAAGGGAAATTAGGTGTTTGACAACCCTATTTTCTGTTCCTATGATACCTAGCGTCGAAAGGCCGTTTACGAATGAAATTAGTTATTGTCGAGTCTCCAAAAAAATGTGATACCATCGGAAGATATTTGGGTCATGACTATAAAGTCATGGCGTCCCAAGGTCACATCAGAGACCTCTCAATGAGAGGTAAGGGAGGCCTTGGTATCGACGTTGAAGCGGGCTTTGTCCCTAACTTCGTCGTAACGAATGGCAAACAGAAGATCATAAACGAGCTTTCCCGTGCCGCGAAGAAGGCGGATGAAGTAATTCTCGCAACCGACCCTGACCGCGAAGGAGAAGCCATTTCTTGGCATTTAGCGCAGGTCCTAGGTCTATCTTTAGAGACGACCAAACGCCTTCGCTTCCACGAAATCACCAAACCAGCCATCTTAGAGGCTATCGATAACCCAAGCACCATCAATATGGATCTCGTCAATTCCCAAGAGACCCGTAGGATGTATGACCGCATTATCGGTTTTAAGCTTTCCTCACTTCTCCAAAGAACCATCAAATCGAAGTCAGCCGGACGTGTCCAATCCGTCACTCTCAGGATGATCGTCGATAACGATCAGGAGATCAAAGAATTCAAGCCAGAGGAGTACTGGACCCTTGATATCGTCCTCGACATCAACGGCACCAAAGTAACCGCCTCTTTGGACAAAATCGACGGCAAAACCGCCACGATTCATAACAAAGAAGAAGCAGAAGCCCTTGTTAAACGTCTTGCTGACAGCTACCATGTCACCTCTTTGACGAAGATCAAGAAGCGCGTTCCTTCTAAGCTCCCATTCACAACCTCAACGATGCAGCAAGAAGCTTATAACCGCTTCAAGTTCAGCACCTCGATGACCCAATCCCTCGCCCAGAAACTCTACGAAGGTTTGGAGGTCAACGGAGAGCATGTCGGTCTTATCACCTACATGCGTACTGACAGCACCCGTTTGAGCGATAACTTCTATTACAACCACGCTAAGCCATTCATCCTCGAAACCTATGGTGATGAATACCTTGGCAACATCAAATTCGGAAAGAAGCAGGAGAGGATCCAGGATGCTCACGAAGCCATACGTCCTACCGGCACCCATAGAACCCCAGAAATCGTCGCCAAATATGTTGGCGAGCGTGAAGCTAAGCTTTACAAGCTTATCTATG
>CADCDV010000025.1 GCA_902800255.1 uncultured Erysipelotrichaceae bacterium
TGATGCCGCTCTTGAGAGAGCCATGCCAAACCGCATGAAGCATCTCCTTGCCGAGAAGAAAGCCAACTTCTATGTCATCGACGCCAACAAGCTTGCCGCCGAATGCCACATGGGCCGTCACACCAATACCACCCTCCAGGCTGCCTTCTTCAAACTCTCACCAAAAATCATGCCTTACGAAGAGGCTGAGAAGTGGATGAAGAAGTTCGTCGAGAAGACCTACGCCAAGAAGGGTATGGATATCGTCAAGAACAACTACGATGCCATCGACGCTGGCCCAGCTGGTCTCCGCAAAGTCGAGATCAAGCCAGAATGGATCAACCTCCCAGCCACCAAGATCGGTGCTGAGGATACCGGCGATACCTACTACGACGAATACATCGGCACCATCGATCGTCTTGATGGCGATGAGCTCCCAACGAGCGAATTCACCAAGTACGAGCTCCTCGATGGCACCATGAACGCCAACATCACCTTCAGACAGAAGAGAGCCATCGCTGACAGAGTCCCACTTTGGAACCCAGCCAACTGTATCGAATGCAACCAGTGTGCCTTCGTTTGCCCTCACGCCACCATCCGCCCATATCTCATCAATGAGAAAGAGCTCGAAGGTGCTCCAGAAATCGTCAAGAACGGCGTCAAGCCAGTCATGGGTCTTCCAAAGACCGCTGACCAGTCCCTCAAATACCGTATCCAGATCTCAACCATGAACTGTGTCGGTTGCGGACTTTGCGTCGCCGAATGTATGGCCAACCAGACCGCTAAGAAGATGGGTACTGACAAGTACGCTCTTACCATGGTCGAAGCCAAAGGTCAGTTCGCCGAACAGGCTGGTGCTGACTATCTCTACTATCATTGCTCACCAAAAGGTGACATCTTCCCAACCAGCACCGTCAAAGGCGTCAGCTTCCTCCGTCCATACATGGAAGTCTCCGGCGCTTGCGCAGGCTGCGGTGAAGCCCCATACTACCGCTTACTCAGCCAGCTCTTCGGCCGCGACATGTTAGTCGCCAACGCCACCGGCTGCAGCTCCATCTACTGTGGTTCCACCCCACTCACCCCATTCGTCAAAGACGAACACGGCGAGGGTGTTGCCTGGGCCAACAGCTTATTCGAAGACAATGCCGAATACGGCTTCGGTATGAGAATCGCCTCTGACTACAAGGTCAGCCAGGTCCTCCGTATCCTCAAAGCCGCTATCGAAGCTAACGTCGAGCCAGAACTCAAAGAACTCGCCACCAAGTACGTCGCTGCTCTTGAAGGCAAAGACAGACTTGCTCAGCGCGCTCTTGTCGAAGACCTCATCAAAGCCGTTGAGGCTTCCAAAGATGAGGCCGTCAAAGAACTCAAGAACTACTACCGTGACCTCGTTGACAAATCCGTCTGGATCATCGGTGGTGACGGCTGGTCCTTCGATATCGGCTATGGCGGACTCGATCACGTCCTTGCCAACGAAGCCGACGTCAACGTCCTTGTCCTTGACACTGAGGTTTATTCCAACACCGGTGGTCAGGCTTCCAAGTCCTCCCAGACCGGTTCCATCAACAAGTTCACTGCCTCTGGTAAGAAAGAAGCGAAAAAGAACCTCGCTCTCATGGCCATGTCCTATGGACACGTCTATGTCGCTCAGATCGCCCTTGGCGCCAACCCAATGAAGGCCATCCAGGCCCTCAAGGAAGCCGAGAGCTACAACGGTCCATCCCTTGTTATCTGCTACTGCCCATGCGCCGAGCAGCACATCAAAGGCGGACTTATCAACTCCATCGGCGAAGAGAAGAGAGCCGTCGAATGCGGTTACTTCACCACCTTCCGTTATGACCCACGTCTTGTTAAGGAAGGCAAGCCAGGCTTACAGCTTGATTGCAAAGAGCCAGACTGGACCAAGTTCCGTGACTTCTTAATGCTCGAGACCCGTTTCTCCCAGCTTCCAGTCGCCAACCCAGAACATGCTGAAGAACTCCTTACCAAGTGTGAGAAGTACGCTCAGGATCGTTGGGCTGCCATCAAGAAGTTCGGTCTCTAATCCGACAAACACACAAAATCGAGGGGGTCGTTTGACCTCCTCTTTTTGTTTTCCAAAATGGCAAAACAATTTATACTTTTGGCAAGATGGAAGAGAAACTGCATCATCGCGTCAAAGCTCTCATGAAGGAGCAGGGGATGACCCAAAGGGAACTTGCTAGAAGAAGTGGCCTTACCGAGGCCAGTGTTTGCAAGTACCTTAGTGGAGCAAGAACCCCGCAAGCGGAAGCAGTGGTCCTTTTGGCCAAAGCCCTAGGGACGACCTCCGACTATTTATTAGGTATAAAGAGAGACGAGGAAAGCATCTACCTCGACCTCGAAAAACAGGTCCTTGAGAACAAGGAAAGCCTCACTCCAGAAGAGAGGATGAGGTTAATCATGCTTCTCTCGTCAAAATAGGCTTAAAAATAAAAAATCCTTGGCAAAACCAAGGTTTTTTTTGATTGGTCGGAACGATGAGATTTGAACTCACGACCCCTACCACCCCAAGGTAGTGCACTACCAAGCTGTGCTACGTCCCGTCTCAAAACATTATATAGAATGCCTATTTTTATTCTAGTGACGCCATTGAGGTTTTGAGGATTTTTCTTTTTAAAAAGAAATTCTTAGGGTGTTTTTGTTTCGCATATCTATTTTCTTCCCTATAATTTGCTTGTTATGGATACACGCAAAAAGATATTCGTTAAAGGCGCTAGAGAGAATAACCTCAAGAACATCGACCTCGAGATGCCAAAAGAAACCCTTACTGTCTTCACCGGCGTAAGTGGTTCAGGCAAATCGACCCTCGCTTTCGAGACGATCTATGCCGAAGGTCAAAGAAGATACGTCGAATCTCTTTCCCCATATGCCAGACAATTCTTAGGCGGAGTCGATAAACCAGACGTCGATGCCATTGAAGGCCTTTCGCCCGCCATCTCAATCGATCAGAAGACGACATCCCATAACCCTCGTTCAACCGTTGGAACTGTTACTGAGATATACGACTTCCTCCGTCTTCTTTTCGGACGTATCGGCGTTCCATATTGCCCTCATCACCACAAACCGATTGTTGCCCAGTCTCCTTCTTCGATGACTGAAGCCATTCTTAGATACGAAAACGGAACCAAACTCCAAATCCTTTCCCCAGTCGTCAGGCATGAGAAAGGAACCCATAAAGCCACTCTCGACAAACTCAAAGCCGCCGGTTTTGCTAGGCTTAGAGTCGATGGTGAGTTCTATCTCATCGAAGAAGTTCCAGAGTTAGAGAAGAACAAACGCCACGACATCGATATCGTCATCGACCGTCTTGTCATCAAAGACGATATCCGCTCAAGGGTAGCGGAAGATGTTGAGCTCGCTCTCAATTGGAGCGATGGCTATCTTCTCATCCATACCGACAAAGAAGAGAAGCTTATCTCAAGCAACCATACCTGCCCAGAATGTGGATTCAGCATCCCAAAGATCGAGCCTCGTCTTTTCTCGTTCAATGCCCCGTTAGGCTCTTGCCCTGATTGCCATGGCGTTGGTCTAAAGCGCAGTGTGGCCGAGGACCTCATGATTCCAAATCCAAAACTATCAATCAACCAGGGTGGTCTTCGTTACTTCAAGAACCAGGTTGGCTCCAATCTTCTTGAATGGCAAACTTTCAAAATCCTCTGCGAAACCTACTCAATTGATATGAATAAGCCTCTTGAGGAATTCACCGAGAAAGAAAAGAGAATCATCTTCATCGGAAGCGATAAGGAAATCAGCTACACTCTTAAATCGAATACCGGAAACGTCTCTCACCGCAAAGGCTATATCGAAGGTGTTAAGACCATGATCGAGAGAAGGTATCAGGAAACCACTTCCAAATGGATGATGCCTTTCTACGAATCTTTCATGCGTGACTCCGAATGTGAGACCTGTCATGGCCATAGGCTTAATGAAGCGGCCTTATCGGTCAAGATCAATGGGCTCAATATCTATGAAGTAACCTGCCTCACCGTCGAGAAACTCGTCGATTGGGTCAAAGACACAAAAGAAAAGCTTAACGATACTGAACTTCAGATTGCTAACCTCGTCCTCAAAGAAATCCATAACAGAGCCGCCTTCCTTGTCGATGTTGGCCTAAATTATCTAACCCTTAACCGTCTTGCGATGTCTTTAAGCGGTGGAGAAGCCCAACGTATCAGGCTTGCTACCCAAATCGGCTCAAGATTATCCGGCGTTTTATATGTTCTTGATGAACCTTCGATTGGTCTTCATCAAAGAGACAACGCCAAACTCATCAAAACCATGAAGGAGATGAGGGATCTTGGAAACACCCTCATCGTCGTTGAACATGACGAAGAGACAATGAGGAACGCCGACTTCATCGTCGACATTGGCCCAGGTGCCGGTGTCCATGGCGGTAAAGTCGTCGCTACAGGTTCTATTGAAGATATCGAAAACACTAAAGAATCAATCACCGGTGATTATCTTTCCGGAAGAAAATATATCGCCGTTCCAAAAGAAAGAAGAAAAGGAAACGGCAAGAAGATCACCCTCAAGGGTTGCAAATGCCACAACCTAAAGAACATCAATGTCGACTTCCCTCTTGGAACATTCACCGTCGTAACAGGTGTTTCAGGTTCTGGAAAGAGCTCTCTTGTTAATGAGACCCTTTCGAAGGTCCTCCAAAAGACCCTCAATCATAGTGATGTCCTCCCAGGAGAGCATAAGGAGGCTATCGGTTTAGAGAATGTCGACAAAGTCGTCATCGTCGACCAAGAGCCAATCGGCAGAACCCCAAGAAGCAACCCAGCGACATACACAAAAGTGTTTGATGACATCCGCGCCCTCTTTGCGGAAACCCCAGAAGCAAGGGCGAGAGGCTTCGACAAAGGAAGGTTCTCTTTCAATGTTGGTGGAGGACGTTGCGAGAAGTGCCAAGGCGCTGGCGTCGTCTATGTCCCGATGAACTTCCTTCCTGATGTTTACGTGAAGTGCGACGAATGCAACGGCATGCGTTATAACCACGAGACGCTTGAATGTGTTTACAAAGGAAAGAACATCTACGACGTCCTTGATATGCGTATTGAGGAAGCTGTCAAATTTTTCGAAAATCGTCCACAAATCGCCCACAAAATTAAGACTTTGAACGATGTAGGCCTTGGATATATCAAACTAGGTCAGCCTGCTACGACCCTTAGTGGTGGCGAAGCGCAGCGTGTCAAACTTGCCTTCGAACTTCAGAAGAGGCCGACTGGCAAGACTGTCTATATCCTTGATGAACCAACCACCGGTCTTCATACCGATGATGTGAAGCGACTCATCAAAGTCCTTCAAAGCATCGTCTCCCATGGCGACACCGTCATCGTCATTGAACACAACCTCGATGTCATAAAGTGCGCTGACTATATCATCGATATAGGACCTGAAGGCGGAGACGCTGGAGGAACGATTATCGCTAAAGGTACACCTGAGGAAGTAGCTAAGGTCAAAGGCTCATATACAGGTGAGTACTTGAAGGGAGTCCTTCAAGAAGCGACAAAGAAAGGTCAATTAGAGTAGAATATTCGTATGTCATTTGCATTGTTAATCATCGGAGGCATCCTCTTCTTAGGTGGGATTGCCTATCTCATATATAACTTTGTTCGTTTCAACAAAGATCCTTTGACGGACGCTTTCACGAAGAAAGACTGGATCAATTACGTGGTCGGATTATTAGCGGTGGGCCTTGGCCTTGCTGGAATGCTAGCGTCCGCTTTCGAATTCAATCCCGCTTGGAAAGAGATCGTCGAATTTGAGAAAGGCGCTTTAGCGGGACGACCGATCAGCTATATCGGCAACTATCTCAAAGCTGTGATTGGTGGATTCTTCTTCGCTATCTTCTTCGCAATGCTTTGGACTTCCTTCTCGGTCACCTTCTACAAGAGAAAGATCACCGATTTTGAGAAGAAGTTCTTCAAATGGGCCATGTTTGGCTCAATTGCCCCAGCCATCATCCTTTTCTTTGTTTGGACTGACGCTTTCGGAGCATATTGGTCATACCCTCTCCCATCAGGCATCTATATTGGTGATGGTGTTGGTTTCTTTAACGCCTTCACTAAGAACTCAATGGAAGGCCTTAAGATTGCCTTCTACGCCATCTTCATCCTTAGCGGTGCTGGCATCTCCTATTTGGTTACCGACCATCATCTCTACAAAGACTTCAAGAAGCACGATCTTTTCACCACGACTTTGGTCTTTGGCTTTGTATCTGGCATTATTGGCGCCCGTATTTGGTATGTCGTCGGCAACTGGACCAGAGAATTCGCTGGCAGACCATTCACAAGCGTCTTTGAGATCTGGAATGGCGGACTCACCGTCCTTGGCGGCGTTTTCCTTGGCGTCATTGTCGGCGCTTTATGGTTCAGACACGAGCACAAAGAGATCGACTGGAGAGTCGCTCTTGATATCGCCGTCCCAACCATCTTCATCGCTCAGGCGGTTGGAAGACTTGGAAACTTCACTAACGTCGAAGTCTATGGTCAGGCCATGAAAGTCGAAGGCATTTGGAACCTCCTTCCTTCATATGTCCTTCAGCAAATGAACCTCAATAGTCCCAATAATGGCGGTGGCGCTTTAGCGGATGGAATGATCCATGTCCCTCTCTTCCTTATTGAGGCCCTCCTAAATCTTGGAGGATATTTCCTTATCGCTTACGGCGTGAAAAATCTTCTTAAGAAGAAACTCGCCCCAGGCGACTTGCTCTCTTCTTACTTCATCTGGTACGGACTTGTCCGTTTCATTCTCGAACCTCTAAGAGACTCTAACTTCAACATGGGTTCCGATAACAGCTGGAGCATCTGCAACGCACTTATCTACATCCGACCCTTCTTTTCCCTCTTCTCCAGAGTGTTTCCTTCTCAACTGATAAGGATGGCAGTGGAACCGTCACCCCATTCACTGGCTTTGAGATCATGAGCAAAACGCCTATTTACATCGTCACTTATGTTCTCCTCGCTCTTGCCTTGGTTTGCTTCATCGCAGAATTCGTCTTCTCGAAGAAAGAAGGCAAAGAGAAAGTGACCAAGTATCTCACGATAGGAGGCATGGCTCTTGCCGGAGTGGCCGCCGTTCTCATGATCGCCGGTCAGAACGCGATTGAAGCGAATGGCCTTTATGTGAACTTATCCTATGGCTTCTTCATGATGATTGCCTTCGCAATCTTAGGAGTGGCCTTAGCTTCATTACCATTCTTCGCCGAAATGCATTTCAATAAACTCAAAAAGGAGGAAGCGCTTGAACCACAAGCCAAAGAACATGACTAATACAGACATCGTCATCATCGGCGCTGGTCCAGCCGGCATCTCCGCAGCCCTCTATTTAGCAAGAGCAAACGCCTCTTTCATCTGGCTTGAGAAAGCCGCTCCAGGAGGAAAGCTCCTCAACATCCATGAAGTTGGCAATTACCCAGGCATCCCTAACGCCAATGGCTTTGATTTAGCCATGTCGCTTCTTAAGAGCACCGAATCGCTTGGCGTTTCTTCTACCTTCGGTGAGGTCAAAAACGTTCATAAAGAAGATGGTCGCTTCATCGTTGCCACAGAAGAAGAAACATATTCCGCTTTAGCGATTATCGTCGCGACTGGTTTATCAAACGTCCCGACCATCAAAGGCGAGAAAGAACTCTTTGGCAAAGGCGTCTCTTATTGCGCGACTTGCGATGGCCCTCTCTATAGAGGCAAGACCGCAGTCATCTATGGCAAAGGCTTCCAAGCCCTTGAAGAAGCCATCTATCTCCAGGCCCTTGTCGGTAAGCTATATCTCGTCACCCCAGAAGAAGAATATCAAGGTGAGGAGCTTATGCTTGAGTCGCTCCTAAAGAATGACAACGTCACCCTCCTCACAAATACCAAAATTTCAAAAATCCTTGGCGAAAATGCGGTATCTTCCATCGAATGCGAAGGAAAAGAAGGGGTTTTTGAAATCAAAACCGATGTCGTTTTCCCTCTCTTCGGAGAGAAGAGCGCATCCGCTTTCCTTTCGCCTTTGAACCTTGATAGCAATCGTGGTTTCATCAAAGTTGATACCAATATGGCCTCTTCCTGCGAAGGCTTATTCGCAGCAGGGGACATCGTCGACAAGACCATC
>CADCDV010000026.1 GCA_902800255.1 uncultured Erysipelotrichaceae bacterium
ATCCAAGCGACCGACTTCCTTACCAACAAACTTCACTTCACCGATTACTCGACGACCACAATCGCCTACGAGCCGAATGCCTTAACCTTCGAAATCCCTGTCAAAACCCCTGTGAATTCGCTTAAGATCACCTATTCTGGTGCCTCTGCTCCAGTGGTTTCCTACTTAAAGGCTGGATCAACCTATAGCGTTGTCCCAAGCGATGTGAGCGCAGGCGTCAAGCGTTATGACATCACTGACATCGTCCTTGGTGATTCGATCAGCGTCACCTGCGATGGCAACATCAGCAAAGTCGAGCTCACCTTCGACACGAACGCCATCATCGGCATGAACAAAGAAAGACTCGACACCTACACGGCTGCGACTGACACCCATAAGGGCGCCATCAATAGCTTCCTTGGTCTCGTTGAGAGACTTTGGGATGGCAGTGGATACATGGACCTCGGATCCAACCCATCTGCGATTGCCACCCTCTTCAACACCCCAGGCAACCTTACCGCTCTTACGAACTTCGCGAAGAATGGCGATTCCATTTACACGAAGGTCTACGATGCGACCAACAAAGAAGCCTTAACCGGCGTCTACACCGGTGGTGATGTCGTTCTCTCGAACCTTCTCCACTTCAATAACGGCGGTACTGACGTCAACCTCGCCAAGTACCTTCCAAACTATGACGATGACGATGCCACTAGCGTCTACAAAGATCTCTACACCATCTTCGTCGGAGCCAACCAGAACGCTTTGACCCTCGAAGAGATCAGCGAAGTCACCCTTTGGCTTGATTCCAACGTCATGGATGTCGCTTACTTCTATGGCGTCTATGAAGGTGCTAAGTCATCCGCTTATGGCATGCTCGCTGTCTCTAATGGCATCGATAGCATCCCAGCCTCACCAAAAGGCACAAGCCTCACTCAGTACATCACCCTCAGCGCCTCTCACGAATGGAATTCCTTCGAGAGCAAGTTCAAGAGCGGCTTCGGAAGAGTCTTCTATGAAGATATGAAGGCTTACGCCAAAGGCAACCATCGCTTCAATAGCGGCAATAACCTTAGTGCCACCTCCTTCCGTCCAGCCGAGGACACTTATGAAGGTTTCATCGCCCTCATGAAGAATTCCTTGATCCCTCTCATGAGCAACATCAAGTCCATGAGCGTCTCGAACAAACCTGCATGCGCCACAACGATGAACGCCTTCTCCGGCTATAGCGCTTCGCCATACGCCGATGTCGTCGTCGCCTTCTATGAAGGAACCATCTACGAGTGCCTCCGTACCGCCGATGCAGCTCACTTCTTCACTCAGCCAACTGGCTACGCAACCCCATTTGGTGCCTCTGGTTACTTCGCGAACGCCGCCACAGTCTTCAGCGCTTAATGAACTACCCTTTCGCCAAACACATATATGAATTCGTGATCTTAGGATCTCGTTTCATCGGCCTCGTTATCCCTTTCGACGATGAAAAGGAAATCGGAGGCCTTTTGGCTAAGGTGAGGGAAGAATACCCTAAGGCCACGCATTACCCATATGCGGCAAGGCTCCTTCCTTTCGAAAGGTGCAGCGACGAAGGCGAACCTGCTAGAAGCACAGGCCTTCCTCTCCTTGAGATTCTTCGAGGAAGAGAAGTGGACCACGTCCTCCTTGTCGTCGTCCGTTACTTCGGTGGAACGAAGCTTGGCTTAGGAAGACTAACAAGAACCTACCGCGACGTTGGTCTCAAAGCGGTGGAAGAAACCGATATGGCCGACCTCGTTGAAGGATATGAAGCCACCCTCTCCATGGGATATAGCGACTATTCCTCGTTCGAGAAGGAGTGCCAACGCCTAAACGTAACTATCTCTGATGCCTCATTTTTAGAGAAAGTTTCTCTAAAGGTCTCTGGCGATGCTAAGATAGTTAAGCCTCTAGTTGAGAAGCATTCGAACCATATCGATATAGAAGACCAAAAAGAATCCTTAGTGAAAAGGAGAAGACAAATATGATCAGTCCAAACGAATATGCCGAAAGAAGGCAAAGAGCCGTCAATTTGATGGAATCCCCAAGCGTCATGATCCTTTATAGCGGAGTCGAGAAAGTCTCTTCCGCCGATGAAGGATATCCTTTTGAGGTCAACCGCAATTTCTATTACCTTACTGGCATCGATCAGCCTGATAGCGTCCTCCTTCTTTTAAACAGCGAAGGCGAGATGAAGGAATTCCTTTTCATTAGCCCATATGATGAAAGAAAAGAGAAGTGGTACGGAAAGAGGCTTAAGAGCGACGAGGCTAGCGCGATTAGCGGAATCAGCAACGTCATGACCAACCTTTCTCTCCAAGCCAAACTCGAGCTCATCCTTGGCGAAGACGCCTATGGCGAGATCAAACGCGTCTATCTCGACCTCGACCGTGAAATCAAAATTACCGATGACACCGACACTAGAGAGATGAAACGCGTCATCGAGAATACCTATAGCGACGTCATCGTTAATGATGCTTTCCCTCTTATCACCACTTTGCGTCTAAGAAAGAGCGCTCGTGAAATCGACGAGCTTAGAGAAGCCATCAGGGTCACTAGACTCGGTATCTATTCCATCTGGGCCAATATGAAAGATGGCAAGAAAGAATATGAATTAGCCGACGTCTTCCATCACACGATCAACGATGAGTCCGGTTATCAAGGCACTGCCTTCAACACCATCATGGCCGCTGGAAGAAATGCCGCCATCCTCCATTACCCAAACCCACAAGGGCAGATGAAGGACGGAGACCTCTTACTTTGTGACCTTGGCTCCAGACATAACTATTACTGCGCCGACGTCACTAGATGCGCCCCGGTAAACGGCAAGTTCAGCGATTACCAAAGACTCATCTATAGCATCGTCCTTGGCTGCAACAAGATGATCGCCTCAATCGCTAAGCCAGGATTAACGATCGAAGAACTTCAGAACCGCACTGTCGAATATCTTGCCAGCGAATGCCTTAGATATGGCATCATCGAGAAGAAGGAAGATATCTCGAAGTATTACTTCCATGGCGTCAGCCACCTAATTGGCTTAGATACCCATGACCCATACAAAACGCCTCTCTCAACCGAATCGAAAAAGATCCCTCTTGAGCCAGGCATGGTCATCAGCGACGAGCCAGGCTTATACATCGCCGAGAAGAATATCGGTGTCCGTATCGAAGACGATTTGCTCATCACGAGAACGGGCTGCGAAGTCCTCACCAAAGACATCGTCAAAGAGATTGATGACATTGAGGCGAGACTTGCTTCCTTAAAGAGATAAAACAAACAAAATCCACAGCAAAACCGCCGTGGATTTTTTCTTTTCGCCTAATTCTTTGAATCTCTTCTACGCGCTCGCACAAAGGGATATAATTTAAGCATGGAAAAATACATAATCGCTATCGACCAAGGCACGACCTCGACTCGCGCCATTCTAATCTCCAACAAAGGCGAAGAACTTGAGATGGCCCAACGCCCTCTTGATTGCCTTTATCCAGAGCCAGGATGGGTTGAACAAGACCCTGATCAGCTTTGGGTAAGCGCCGTCGACGTCATCAACGAGCTCATGATCAAAGCCAACATCACCTACGAACAAGTAGCGGGCTTTGGCATCACCAACCAACGTGAGACGACAATCGTCTGGGACAAGAACACCGGCAAAGCCATCTATCCTGCAATCGTCTGGCAATCAAGGCAAACTCAGCCTATCTGTCAACGCTACATGGACAAAGATGAGCTTATCCGTTCCAAAACCGGATTAAGAATCAACCCATATTTCAGCGCTTCGAAGATCCGCTTCATCCTCGAAAAGGTTCCAGGTGCTGAGGAGAAGATGAATAATGGCGACCTTATGTTTGGCACCGTCGATTCCTGGCTACCGTCCATCGGGGTAAACGGCACGAAGGTCACATCGTCGAGGCTCTTCGGGGTCGTCGTCGGGAACGCCGTCAAGTATGGCGAAGCGAGCTTCTTTCGTGGTCATATCCACATCTATGGCGTGGCTGGCGACCAGCAAGCCGCCTTATTCGGACAGTGCTGTTTCGACAAAGGCGAGAGCAAGAATACCTATGGTACCGGTTGCTTCATGCTTATGAACATCGGCGAAACCCCAATCATCTCCAAGAACGGCCTTCTTACCACAGTCGGTTGGAGAATCGGTGGCAAGACCACGTACGCCCTCGAAGGTTCAGTCTTCATCGGTGGCGCGGCAGTGCAGTGGCTTCGCGATGAGATGGATTGGTTCAAAGAATCAAGCATGTGCGAAGAATACGCGCAAAGAAAACCTGATACCAATGGCGTTTATGTAGTTCCAGCTTTCGTTGGTCTTGGCACCCCATATTGGGATGATGATGCCCGTGGCGCCATCTTCGGATTAACCCGTGGCGCAGATCGTCACAATATCACCAGAGCCACCCTCTATAGCATTGCTTATCAATCTAGAGACGTCTTTGACACGATGGTCAAGGATTCTGGACTCTCACTCAAAACCCTTAGGGTTGATGGTGGAGCATCCGCCAACGCCCTTCTTATGCAATTCCAGAGCGATATCCTCCAGTGTGAGGTCTCTCTCCCGAAATGCATCCAGACCACAGCCTTAGGCGCTGGCTACCTTGCTGGCCTTGCCTGCGGCTTCTTCGCCGACTACAAAGACATCCTTTCCTATCATCAGGAAGCGAAACGCTACAGCCCAAAGATGGAGAAAGAGGAAGCCGAGTCTTTATACGAAGGCTGGGTCGAAGCTGTTAAAGCCACAAGAGCCTACAAACCGAAACATTAAGCGAATAAATGCCTTACCTTTTTACACCTGAAAAAAAGCATATCGTCATCGCTCATCCGTCAAGAAAGAATTACTACCTCAAGAAGAAGTACAAAAACCCTTATCTTGACCTTACTGTCATGAGTCTCCCTGAACTTAGGGCCCTTTTCGACTACAACTACGATGACCGCGCTTTAAGGTTCCTATTAGGAAAAGGCTACAAATACCTTGTCGCCAAAGATCTTCTTGAGGCTTTCGTCGCCCCGAATTTCGATAGTGGCGTGGAAGTCAAAGAGTACGCTTCCTTAAGGGACGAGCTAATCAAAAACAAACTCCTTTTCAAGACTGCTTACCCCGAGAAGACTTTTGAGAACGCTCACGTCCTTATAAGCGGTTACTACAATGAAGGGGAGACCATCATCAAATATTTGAACCGCGTCCCTGGCTTTCTCCAAATCGATTATGAGATTGAAGATCACAAAGATCCTTCGGCGAACGAAATCAACAAATTCATCGACCCATATGAGGAACTTCATTTCGTCTATAACAAAATCTGTTACGACATCGATGTGAATAAGACTCCAACCGACATCATCTATGTCTATGGTCTTTCTGCCGATTACGTTCCTCTCATCAATGAGTTCAACAAGATGTATGGAATCACCATTGGCATGAAACTCAAAGAAAGACTTTATGACCAAGGCATCTATAAGTGTTTCAGAGAGAAATATCTTGAGAGCGGTTTGGAAGACGCCATCTCCCTCATGAGAGAGAAATACCCAGAAGAAAAAGATGGCGACACGATTGAGAGATTTACCCGCGAATTTGCGGTCGTTTTCGAAAAAGACCCAGCAAAAACCCTCTCAATTTACGATGATATCGCCAAAGAAAAAGAGCCATATGACCCTAAATACAAAGGCTTGATTGAGGTTCTTGATGAGCCTGTTTGCCCGCCAGACGGTCATCTCTATTGCCTCAACTTCTCTATGGGAACCTACCCAACGGTGAGTAATGAATCAGGACTATTCAGCGACAAGGAAAAAGCCCTCATCGGACTCACGACCTCAAAAGAGAAATCGCTTAATGACAGCGTGAGGGTGGAAGCTCTTCTTAAGAACAACTGCGTCAAACTTATCACCTTCTATGAATTAGGCTTCGATAACCATCTTTTTCTCTCTGGATTCAAGACCAAGTACAAAATGAATGTCGTCTCTAATCCTGTGGCAGAGGATAAGAATGGCCCATACGAGTACGCCCACGATAAAGGCGGATTCCTTTTTGCCGCGCTTGAAGATGAGTACGTCAATTACTTGACCGACGATAAGAGAAGAGAAGCCTATAAGAGAGTCTCGGAGTTAGACGGATATAGGAAATACGACTACACCTTCAAAGGAAAGAAGATCCTTAGAGCCGACAGGAAGTATTCGGCTTCGAAATTAGAGAATTATAATTCTTGCCCATTCAAGTACCTTCTCAATAACGTCTTCTATCTCGATGACTCTCCATCTTCCTTCCCGGCAAGAATCGGAAACGTCTTCCATAAGACCCTTGAGATGTACCACACTGACCGTTCCTTCGATTTTGATAAGGCCTATGATCTAGCGGTCGCTTACGAAGAAGGCTCAATTCCAGATCCAAAAGCCAATCCTCACGATAAGAAGGTCCCTTTCACCGAAAAAGAGAAAGCCCTCATCAATAACCTCCGTCCTTATTGCTCCAAGTCTCTTGATTTCCAAAAGAAATATGAGGAGAACCTCAAGAACCGCAAAGTCACCGCTGAAGGCGAGTTCAACATCAAATTCGACGATATAACGGTCACGGGAAGATATGACAAAGTCATCACCTTCGATTTCAATTCGGAAAGATACGCCTTGATCGTCGATTATAAGACCGGCGGAACTAAGTTCGAAGAAGCCCTCTTTAATGAGTTTGGCATGTCTTTGCAACTTCCGATATATGCCTTCGCTTTAGAGAAAGAAAAGGCAAGCTTTGATAATGCCAAAATCGCTGGTTTATTCATCTCACCGGTTCTTGCCTATACTTTGACCAAAGACACAAAGAACATTAAGAAGACGATGGCCGAAATCGACCAGAGCCAGTCAAGGCTCATGGGTCTATATCTTAGCGATATGTCTTTTGCCCGCGTCCTTGATCCAGGTCTAACCTCTGGGAGCAGCGCGGTCGTAGATAGTTGCGAAATCAAAAAAGACGATGGAGGATTCATCCAAAGGTCCGATTTCCCAAAGAACAAGACTAGTGACGAGTTCCATGATTTAGCCGAGAAAGCGGAAGAGATAATTCGCAAAGCGGACACTTCCATCATGGAAGGTCATTTCGAAATCGACCCAACCATCGTGAAGGGGAAGAAGTACCCTTGCAAGAATTGTCCTTTCCACGATGTATGTTTCGTCGATAAGAAGAAATTAACTGCCAAAAACATCAGCAAAAACAATATGGATCCTGATTCCGATGAGGATGAAGAGGAAATTGAGGTAGAGGAAGAGGAGTAAGAAGATGGCACCAAAGTTCGATAAACCACAACAAGAAGCCATTGACTCACGCAAAGGCAACTTCCTCGTGAGCGCAGGCGCCGGAAGCGGCAAGACCGCCGTTTTGACCGAGCGTATCAAGGAGATCGTCCTTAGTGGCGATGCCTCTATCGATGAGCTTCTCGTCCTTACCTTCACCAATAAAGCGGCTGCCGAAATGAAAAGCAGGACGAGGGATAAACTCCTTGAAGCCTTTGCTAGCGGCAAGATCGACAAAGACCTTTCTGGCGAAGTTGAATGCGCCGACATCACGACCTTCGACGCTTTCTTCCTCAAACTCGTCAAGAAATATGCCTTCACCCTTGGCATTGACCCTGATGTAACGATCGCAGATGAATCGATTCTTCTCACCAAACAAAATGAGATCATAGATGAGGTTCTTGCGAAGCGCTATGCCAAGATGGACCCTCTCTTTGCCAAACTCGTCGAGAAATTCACGCTCAAGGACGACAAACACATCGTTGATTACATCAAAGGCATCCTCCATCTTTGTGAGCTGGCTCCGAATGTCGACGAGCTTTTTGCTGAACTCAAAGAGAAGATCTTCGAAGACAAATACCTAAACGAGGCTCAGCAGATTTATTACGAGAAACTCAACGTGGATCTTCGCACATCGATGAATCTTCTTGAGGGCAGTCATGACCTTTTGGCCAAAGACCATGAATACGTTTCGTCTTGGATTGGGTTAGGCAGTTATCCAGCTTTGTATAACCGTTACGTCTTAGAGAAAGTCGCGAAAGAAAAGAAGATTAAAACCGTCTCTATTTACGGCAAGGATTACGCAACCGGATTCGGATCGAAGAGCGCTAAGAATCCGCTCTCTGAAACCGAAAACAGGAGTAGGGACATCGCAAAAGAACTCTTTAATGGAGTGGTGAATTCCATAATCGCAAACGGAGACCCATCCGAACAAAAGAAAAAGATCATTGAGACCAAACCTTTCGTCTCCCTTCTCGTCGATATTGCCAAAGAAGTCTATGAGGAGATGATGAAATTCAAAAGGGAGAAGAACGCTTATAACTTCTCTGATATTGCTTCCCTTGCCCAAAACCTTCTTGAGGACGAAAAAATCCTTGGCGAAATCCGCGCAAAATACAAATACATCATGGTCGATGAGTATCAGGACTCAAGCGATATCCAGGAATCCTTCATCAACAAAATCTCGCATGACAATGTCTTCATGGTAGGAGACATCAAACAATCCATTTATCGTTTCAGGAACGCTAACCCGGATATCTTTGCCTCGAAGCTTCTTAAATACGGCAAGGACCAAGGCGGACACGCGATTTACCTCCAGAAGAATTTCCGCTCCCGCTTGGAAGTCATCAGTTTCGTCAACGACCTTTTCAGCAAGATCATGAGCCTAGAAGTAGGGGAAGTCGATTATACGAATGGCCAGGCTTTAGAGTTTGGCAATACGGCTCTTTACGGAAGCGATCCAAAGAACGAATTCAAAGCGACCATCCTTTCCTATGAACTCAATGAAGATTTAGAAAAATCTGAACTTGAGGCGAGGTCAATCGCCAATGACATCATCGACAAAGTCCAAAATGGCTTCTTGATCGACGTCAAAGACGAAGGCCAAAGAGCCTGCGATTGGGGCGATTTCGCCATTCTCATGCCGACAAAGGCTCAGTTCAATATCTACAAGAAGATCTTTGGTGAGGCGAAAATCCCTCTTGTCGCCACAATCGGCAATGAGCTTAATGACGACAACATCAACATGGTCTTCATGAGACTCTTAAAGCTTCCTCTAGTCATCGGGGAAGATGAGACGGCAGTCAAACACTGTTATGCCTCAATCAAACGCAGTTTCCTCTTTGAGGAACATGACGATACGCTTTTTGATGAACTTCAAAACGGCACATACAAGGAAGATGCTCTAATCAAAGATATGGCAAAAGAGAAAGAGAAGCTCCTTTCTATGAGCCTTTATGAAGCGGTCTCTTATCTCTTTGAGAAGTACTCCTTTGTCGAGAAACTTAAGAAGATCGGAAACGTCAAAGCCAACTTCAAAACCATCGACGCGTTTATCTCTGAGGCCCTCAACGCCGAAAGGATGGGGCTCGACTATAAAGGTTATGTTGACTACTTCGATAAGCTGAAGAAATATGAGGTCAAACAGGAAATTAAAGGCGATTTTGCTGGGGATAATGTCGTAAAACTTATGACAATCCACGCCTCAAAAGGTTTAGAATTCCCAATCGTTTATTGCCCGAATAACCTCCGTAAGCTTAATAAAGGTGACGCAAGTGGGTTCTATCTCCTCTCACGTAAATATGGCCTCCTTCTCCCTAAGACCAGAAGCGACGATTATAGTGGTAACTTCCTCGAATCACTTTATAAAGACGAAGAGGAGCTTAAGGCCGTCAGCGAATACATGAGGCTCTTCTATGTCCAGCTTACCCGTGCCTCCAACCAACTCATCTTCGTGATGCCTGATGGCTCTGGGGAAGCCTATGGGATGGTCAAGGTTCCGAATATGAATAATCTCATCCTCACAAAAGCCAATGACAAAGGGGAGAACTCGATCGTCAAATTGACCAATTTCGCTCAGTTCATCAATTCAGCAGGCAAAGATGTTCTTGGCAAACTGTTCGAATATAAAACCGCCAACACGGAAGAACCTGTTCCGTTTGCCCTAATGAAGCAGATGGATCCTTTCAAGGACCCTGACCTCAGAAGCATTGATTGTCCTTGCGTAGCAGTAGAGGAAAAACGCGCTTCCAAAACAACGATCACCCCAATCAATGAAGCAGCAGCCCAATATGGTACCCATATGCACCGCCTCCTTGAGCTCGTCTCCTTTAAAGATAAGGACGCCTCATTCATCATAGATGAAAAAGAGAGGAAGAAGATTGAAGCCCTCTTCACCAACTCAATCTTCGACAACCTTGAGGGTTACCATGAGTTCCATGAGTACCGTTATCTCGATTACAAAAATAACCTCGAGGGTTCAATCGACCTTCTCCTTGTGAAAGAAGGGGAAAAAGCCATGATCATCGACTACAAAACGAAATCACTTGATGACGAGGCTTATGAGAAACAGCTAAGACTCTACAAAGAACACATTGAAAAGGTTTTCGGGCTAAAAGC
>CADCDV010000027.1 GCA_902800255.1 uncultured Erysipelotrichaceae bacterium
AGACCGGCGCACATATCGCATCGATCATCGGTCGTTTCTACGCGATGGACCGTGACAAACGCTGGGAGCGTATCAAAGTGGCATATGACCAGTTGGTAAACGGCGAAGGACGCAAAGAGACCGACATGGTAGCGGCTGTACAGGGCTGCTATGACCGTCACACCGAGGAGCATAAGAACACCGACGAGTTCATGGAGCCGTTGGTGAACGCTGCTTGCGATGGTCGTATCACCGAAGGAGACGTAGTCATCTTCTTCAACTACCGCAACGACCGTGCAAAAGAGATCACGATCGTACTGACCCAGCAAGATATGCCGGAGCAAGGAATGAAGACGATTCCGGGTCTGCACTACTGCTGTATGACGCCGTACGACAGTTCGTTCCAAGGACTGCATATACTCTATCCCAAGGAGAACGTAGAGAACACCTTAGGCGAGGTAGTCAGCAAGCTCGGACTCAAGCAGCTCCGTATCGCTGAGACCGAGAAATTCGCACACGTAACCTTCTTCTTCAATGGTGGTCGTGAAGCTGAATATCCGGGCGAGGAGCGTATTCTGATCCCGTCTCCGAAAGTGCCGACCTATGACATGAAGCCGGAGATGTCTGCACCGGAAGTGACCGAAGCTTTGGTAGCAGCTATCGAGACGCAGAAGTTCGATTATATCACGCTTAACTTCGCCAACGGCGACATGGTCGGACATACCGGAGTCTATGAGGCGATTGAGAAAGCCGTAAAGACCATCGACGAGTGCTCGCACAAAGTGATTGAAGCAGCTTTGGCAAACGGCTATGAGATCATCGTCATCGCCGACCACGGTAACTGCGACAACGCCATCAACGCAGACGGCACACCGAACACAGCTCACTCGCTCAACCCTGTGCCTTTCGTATATATCTCTAAGGATCACGTGAACGCGCACGTAGAGGACGGTATCCTCGCAGATGTCGCTCCCTCTATCTGCCATATTCTCGGCATCGAGCAACCCAAAGAGATGACAGGCAAGAACTTAATCAAAGATTAAATACAAAAAAGAAAGCGGCCCGAAAGGGTCGCTTCTTTTAAGGTAGTACCTTAATGTGAGCAACAAGGATTACTCTGCAGCCGGATCTGCCTCAGCAGCCAGAGAGTCAGCCTCTGCTACCTCTACTACCTCAACTGCCTCAGCAGCCTCAGCCTCTTGGCAGCACTTTTTCTCGCAGCACTTGTTGCCGCAGCTCATTGCAGCAAATGCAACAGCTACGATAAGAAGCATTTTTTTCATAATTTTAAAACTTTTTAGCCTAAAAAATCCGTTAAGTCTTCGCCTTTTTGCGAAAAACGATGCAAAAGTACTGCTTTTTTTGCATATATCCAAAAAAAATTGTAATTTTGCACACTGAATTTTACATTTTATGGAAAAAAGAGGTTTTTTTGATCTTTCTGACCTCAAATTTGTGGGTTGGAACATCGTTTTTGCCGCTTTGGCAGGAATAGCAATTTTAGTGGGCCTGATTTACTGGTTGCGCGGTTATACGCAGCACGGGGTAGAGGTCGAAGTGGAGGATGTCCGCGGTTTGGTAGTAGCCGAAGCGGAACCGATTCTCAATGCCAAGGGTCTGCGTTTGGTGGTAGTGGACTCGACCTATTCGGACAAAGTGCCGTTCGGTACCATCGTGGAGCAAGACCCTCGTCCGGAGAGTCATGCTAAAGAAGGTCGAGCTATCTACGTCACTATCAACGCTACCGGCAAACGTCAGGTAGTCATGCCCGACCTGCATGATCTCAGTTATCGTCAGGCTGAGACCACCTTACGCGGATTAGGAATCATCGTGGATAGTGTCTATGAGTACGAACCTTCCGCTTTCCGCGATCTGGTCTTGGATATCAAGTCCGATACCGCCAGCATTCAGCCGGGAGATAAGATTCCTGTCGGTACGAAAGTGCGGCTCGTCGTCGGTTTTGGTAGAGGAACGGAGCAAGTAGAGGTGCCGACCGTCATCGGTCTGACCCTTCGCGATGCACGTAGTCTCCTGCTCAAACATCGTCTGACAGTTGGCGCGGTATTGGAGGACGAAGAGCCTGCGGCCGAACCGAATCAGGAGGAAGAGAAAGTGAAATATATCTACCGTCAAACACCCAATGCCGGAGAGCGAATCGTAGAGGGAGAGACAGTCTCTCTCTGGCTCTCTTCGGATTTGGAGAAAGTAGCTACCGGCGGTGGTGAAAATACAGAAGACGATGGAAACTGGTTTTGATGAAGAACTCTGGGAACGTTGGCGGTGCGAAGTAGATAAAGGGCAAGGTAAAGAGCGAATCGACAAATACCTTGCTGAGCACATGACCAATACGAGCCGCAATCGTATTCAGACGGCTGCGGATGCCGGAAACGTGTGGGTGAACGGAAAAGCCGTTGCCTCCAACTACCGCGTCAAACCCGGAGATATCATACAAGTCCTGCTCGATCATGAGCCCCATGATTTCACGATCACACCGGAGAATATCCCGCTGAACATCGTTTATGAGGACGAAGACATCCTTGTGATCAACAAACCTGCCGGCCTTGTTGTCCATCCAGGCAACGGTCACTCTGATGGCACGCTTGTGAACGCCCTCAAGTTCCATGAAGACTCTTTGGGCAATGAAGACGATCCAGTCAGACCAGGTCTAGTTCACCGTATCGACAAAGACACATCCGGGTTACTTGTCGTCGCCAAGAACGATTCCGCTCTCGAATATCTATCATCTCAGCTTTCAGATCACACGATGCACCGCGAATATATGGCGCTTGTCATGGGTTTGATTGACGAAGAAGATGGAAAGATTGACGCACCTATCGGAAGAGACCCAAAAAGCCCGACTAAGTTTGCTGTTAATACCCATAATGGACGTGAAGCGATCACTTTTTTCCATGTTGAGAAGCGTTACAAAGAGAATCTGACCCTCATTTCCTGCCGTTTGCTCACTGGCAGAACCCATCAGATCAGGGTTCACTTGGATTTCATTCATCATCCTCTTGTCGGAGACCCTCTTTACGGGGCCGGAAATGAGAATGTGTACAAAAAAGGGCAGCTATTGCATGCCTATCGTTTGACCTTCCTCCATCCGAGGACCCATGAGGAAGTGAGCTTTGAGGCTCCATTGCCTGATTATTTCAGCGAGTTGCTTGCAACTCTCCACGAAAAATAGAGCTTATTTGATCTCTTTATAGTTGGCGAAGTTGACCTTCGCCACTTTTTTAAGTTCGTCTTTGCCGAACTTTTTGGCAAATTTCTTGGCGAAATCCGTGACTTTGTCGCTGGCGCCGAATGGGAACTTAACGCCGTATTTCTCGGACATTTCCTGCATTTTTCTTAAGAAAGAATAACGGGCTATGACGCTTCCTAATGCAACACTAGGGAAAAGCCTTTCTCCTTTGGTCGAGAAAACGATTCCTTCCGCGACTTCTGGCTCGTCCTTAAGGTACCTGTAGTAAAGTTTCTCTTCAGCAAACTGATCCTGATAAATAGAGACGCCAGGGTGTTTTTTAAGGAGGTTAAGGACGCAACGGTTATGCATCTTCGCCTTTATGGCGTTCATATTCATCTCATCATGGACTTCGTTATATTTCTCGTTTGGAAGCACGAGATGGCTATAGTCAAACCTCTTGATGAGCTTCGGCCCAATCTCAAGGATGTACTCATCGGTCATGAGTTTGCTGTCGGTGATGCCTAAAGCCTTTATATCATCAAGGTCTTCGCTCTTTACAAAAGCTGCGCAAACACAAATAGGGCCGAAGAAATCACCAGTGCCTACTTCGTCTGAACCGATTTGAGGGAAGACGTTTATGATCTTTTTGGCTAATGGGCTCTTAGGCGCTTTTGGAGCACTTACTTTAGCGTCTTTGTCCCATAAACGCACCTCGTTTTCGGCATTAGGGCCTTGGAAGACGGCTTTGATGCGGCCTTTCTTGTTCTTTTTGTAGATGGCTACCGAAAGACCTTCTGCCTGATAAAAGACATCGATGTATTCGTTTGGGCTTTCTATAGCCATATCGCCATAAAAAGAACGCATTTTCTCTAGCGTTTCTTCATTTGGCTCAATGCTATAGACCTCAGCAGGCTTTTTCATATTAACGATTTTAACCTTTGCTGAGTTCTTTTAGAACACTCTTTCGCAAGGTTGGCAATTTTTGCTAGGTTTGCAGTAAGGGTTATAATATAACCATGATCAAAACAAACTTGCTTTTCCTCCTGAAGCCTAAGGCGGATCTCGTTTATCTTTTTGATGATTGCACCCTGCGTCAGGCTATGGAAAAAATGAAGGCCCATCGTTATAGCGTGGTTCCCGTCATCAACCATGAAGGCAAATATGTCAGGACCATCAGCGAAGGCGATCTTTTAGCGTATTTCATCGACAACAAGCTCGATTTTGAGGAATCTGACAAGGTCATATTAAGCGATATTCCTAGCTATCGTTCTTACAAGTTAGGGGAGATATCCGCCGAACCGAAAGACATTCTCGATATCATCATGGGCCAGAACTTTGTCCCTCTGGCGGATGACAGCGGTACTTTTATCGGAATCGTCACAAGGCAGGCGGTCATGCGGGCCTTCGTCAAAGATTTCGAGGAAGAATAGAGAACATATACCAAAAAGTCCGATAATTCGGGCTTTTTTCTTTTGTGTGAGATAACAAGTTGCGTATAGGTGATATAATCACCATATGCAAAACGCTTACGAGAAATTCGAATTCGAAAAGGTAACCGAGAAGCTTGCCTCATATACAAGAACCGAGGGAGGAAAGCATAAAGCCCTCTCTTTGAGGATGTTTGATAACACGATCGCTCTTGAAAGGGAACTTGCCTTCACCCAAGAGATGATGGATATTTTGGACCGTTTCGGAAATCTTCCTATCACGGTCTCTAGCGACCTTTCTAAAGCCATCGATTTAGCCAAAAAAGGTGGAGTCCTTGGCATCACAGAACTCGAGAGAGTGGCCTCCGATATCCTTCTCCAAGAAGCGTTAAGACACTACT
Source organism: uncultured Erysipelotrichaceae bacterium (assembly GCA_902800255.1). GTDB lineage: Bacteria > Bacillota_I > Bacilli_A > RFN20 > CAG-826 > UBA4951. The sequence continues at coordinate 4,995 of CADCDV010000027.1, forward strand.
TCAGACAAGTGGACAGTTCTCCTCTTTTGCTCGAGTATGTCTCACATTTCCCTGACATTTCCTCGATTGAGAAAGATATACATAGGGTTATCGCGCCCGACCTCACCATCTTCGATAACGCATCTCCTAAACTAAGCACTGTCAGACATGCGATGAGACGCTTAGAGAATGAGATGAAGAAGAAACTCAATTCCATTCTCGAGGCCAACAAAGAATGGCTGAGCGATTACACCCTCACTCTTAAGAATGGACATTATGTTTTGCCTGTCGCCAATAGCTACAAGAGCAAAGTCCGCGGCATCGTTCAGGATGTCTCCAATAGCGGTGGCACAACCTTCATCGAACCTGAGATCCTCGTCGAGATGAATAACAAGATGGTCGAGCTCCAAAACGATGAAAGAGACGAAATCCATCGTCTCCTTATGGAACTCACCCAGAACGTTCTTTCTCACGAGGAAGAAGTTCTCACGAGCAATCAGATGATCGCCTATCTCGATTTCCTTATGGCGAAAGGCAACTACGCTCACGAAAACGATGCGCATATAGCGACACTATCGAAGAAATCGGTCGTTGACATGATGAATGCAAGGCACCCTCTTTTAGACAGGAAGAAGGTCGTTCCTAATGACTTCATGCTGAACGAAAACACTTCTCTCATCGTCATATCCGGTCCTAATGCCGGCGGCAAAACCGTCGCCTTAAAGACAATTGGCCTCCTTGTCATGATGAATCAGTCTGGCCTTGCACTCCCTTGCGATCAAGGGGCGGAGCTTGGCTTCTTCCGTCATATCTATGTCGACATCGGTGACTCCCAGTCCTTAAGCGATAACCTTTCGACCTTCTCTGGCCATATGAAGAACCTCTCGGAGATTCTTTCTAACGTCGGAGGAAAGGACCTCGTCCTTCTTGATGAGCTTGGAACGGGAACATCACCAAAAGAAGGAGAGGCCATCGCCTATTCCGTCATCTCATATCTCCTTGAGAAACATGCGATAACCCTCGTGTCTTCTCACTTCGAAGGCCTTAAGGCCTATGCATTATCGCATCCTGAGGTCACGAACGCCTCGATGATGTTTGATGAGAAATCATTGACCCCAACCTACAAACTGAAAATGGGGCTTCCTGGTGAATCCTATGGCCTTGTTGTTGCCAAACGCTTTGGGGTGCCAGAAGAGATCCTTAAGAAAGCCTCTTCATACCTTAGTGAACACGAAGACCTTTCGGTCAGTGAGGCCATCAAGAAACTAAGCGAAGCGACTCGACTCGCCGAAGAAGAGAAAAAGAAGCTCGCTATCGAAAGAACCAAAGTGGAAGGGGAAGCCAAAGCCCTCAAATCAAAGGAAGCCGCTTTAGCTAAACGCGAAGAGAATTTCCTTAGCGACGTCGAAGCCAAAAAGAACGCGATGCTTGGCGATTATGAGGAAAAGATGGATGAACTCCTTAAGAGCGTTCAGCACTCTGACGTCAAACTCCACGAAGTCATCAAAGCTAAAAAGAAACTCGAAGACCTCCAAGAAGAAGTCAAAAAAGAGACATTCGATGGCCCTCTTTCCGTTGGGGATTATGTGGCCATCCCGTCGCTATTCGTTCAAGGACGACTCAAAGAGCTTAACGGCAATAAAATCACCATCGTCACGAGAGAAGGCCTCACTTTACATGCAAAGAAAGACCAAGCCGTCCGAGTCGAAGAACCAAAGATCGAGAAGAAAGAGACATCCGCTCTTAGAATCGATGACATCACTAATAGAGCCAGCGTCCCTCTTGAACTCAATATCATCGGTGAACACGTTGAAGATGGCATCATTTTACTTAGTAAATATCTTGATGACGCAAGAATAAAAAGGTTTAAACAAGTTCGAATTGTCCATGGAAAGGGTAGTGGTACCCTTCGTAAAGCAGTCCACGACTATCTAAAAGGATGTTCATTTGTCGAAGAATATCATGTGGCGGGATATTATGATGGAGGCGATGGAGCGACCATCGTTACTTTAAAATGACAGATAAAGTAAAAAAGGCTATCCCTTTACTTCCTCATTCTCCAGGTGTCTATTTAATGAAAAACATAGATGACAAAGTCATTTATGTTGGTAAGGCTATTAATCTATATAATAGAGTGTCTCAATATTTCCTTCGTCCTCAAGTTGGTAAGGTCGCTGCGATGGTCTCTAATGTTGACCATTTTGAAACGATAATGACTAAGACTGATAAGGAAGCTTTTCTATTAGAAGAGAATCTAATTCATACTTACTATCCTAGATACAATATTCTCCTTAAAGACGGGAAACATTATCCGTATATTGCCTTAAAAAAGAAAGGTGATCCATATTTAAAAATTGCCCGAAATGATAAGGATAAAAATTATTATTATTTCGGACCATTTTCAACTTCTTCATATGCCTATGAAATAATTAATCTACTCAATAAACTTTTCCCAACTAGAAAATGTAAAAATATCCCTTCTAGTCCATGCCTATACTATCATTTAGGACAATGTCTCGCTCCAT
>CADCDV010000028.1 GCA_902800255.1 uncultured Erysipelotrichaceae bacterium
TGTTCTCTCAAGGCAGGATTTTTCAATTCCAGGATTCGATTGTCCAAATGTTTGTCGTTGCCTTTTTCACCGATATACGGGACACGGAATTCATGATGTTTGTCCATCAAGTAAGCAGACGAAGCATTGTAGGACATCAAAAAGTAGAAGAGTGCAGTCCGGAGGTCATCCAGTTCTTTGTGCCGGTTGTATATGTTCTGGAGATAGGCGTAGACCGAACACTTCAAGGCCGTACGAAGTTTCTTCAGAATCTTGGCATCGTCGTAGGACCCTCCCGCGCTTTCTTCCCGATGCATGCTGATGAACTTTTTCACCACCCAGAACCTTTTCTCCATCTCGAAACTGTAATTGTCAGTCAGACGGATGGAAAAGATACGCTCATATGGGATACGGGAAAGGTAGGCGGCAACCTCCGAATTCATGTCCGTGAAATTGGTCTGCTCCGTCCGGAAGGCTTTGTAGGCTGAAATCAGGTAATCGGACAGTAGGAAGTACTCTAGGTCGATGTTTGTCCATGCATCGGCAAAGCACTCAAGATACCTGTAGAACCGCCCACGGTTTCCCTTGACGGCACGGTATAATTCTGCAAGTTCGCGGCATCGGTCGTTGATATAATACTCGCGTGCCTTTACTTTGAGAAAGACGGACCCTGAGCCGACAAAAGGTTCATAATAGTTCCTGATTTCCGATGGGAACAGGGAAACCAGAAGATCCGCCTCCCTCTCTTTGTTTCCGATCCAGCTAATGATGGGTTCCATAGGCTATAACAACACTTTGAGTCCAAGGCCCGCTTCATAGTGGACATTGGATATGGGTGACGAAAAGTTGACAGGTAGGGCAAGGCCCAGCGTAAATGCGCAGTGGTTGCTGATGAAGCCCATATATAGATTAAGAAGACGGTTCCGTGTACCGGCCACTCTGCACATATATCCTGAAGAAGCGACCGTGTATATATAGTCGAGTGTATCGCCGGTACTAATTCTTGCATGATAGAGTTTCCCTTCCAGGCCTGCCTGCCAGAATCCGCCCAAGGTGTATTGCTCATAGAAAACATCGGCGCAGACAGACGAGCCGTTGTACAGTGCGGATATGCACAGGGAGGACTGGCCAGACATTGTCCGCTGCGCCGATGCCGGGAAAGAAAGTAAGGCGAGCGAAAGAAAAAGGATAGTATTTTGTACTCTAAATCTCATATTCTGTAAACTCAAAATTTCTTTGCGTAAACAAATTGTTGTCGCAAAGTAAAGGAGATTTTTTGGATATTCCAAATTTTTCAGATAATTTTGCGACAAATTTTTGTTTACATAATGCAAAAATTCAGGGACGATAGGCAAATGGATGGTTACGAAAAGGAATCACGTCGGCGTGATGAGCTTCTTCACGTAAACGGTGTCGCGTATATCGAGGGCAACCTGAAACTGGCCCATCTGCGCATTCTCATTGCTATCGTCAGCCATCTACAGTCGGCCATCCAATTCAAAGTGTCCAGACGCAAAAACGGAATAAGAATCCCGGATGCCTTTCTACCGCAGAAAGGAGAGGTGACAAAATGGGGACAGACGCGGATCCTGACCATCCCCGTGGAAGAATTCCATCTGGGAATCAGAAACGGAGGACGACTCAGAACCTATTTTGACGAGTTGCAGGAAACCCGCATTGTTTTTCCGGACCCGCACGAGTGTTCTTCTTCTCAATTCAATCTGGTCAACCGGTTCTCGGGGCTTATCGTGGGATACTCTTTCCCTGCCTATTCGAAGAATGTCGACATCTACCTTCAGGAAGAGATGGTCGGGCGACTGCTTCTCACGGAAGAGGGGTATTCCAGCTACTCGCAGTCATCGGCCCTTTCCCTGACAAACAAATACACAGTCCGAATCTACTGGCTAATATCATCATGGCGGAACAAGGGCGGATTCGTCATCTCGCTGAGCAATTTAAGAAGGATTCTCTGCCTGTCAGAAGCGTATGAACGCTTTGACAATGTCTCCTCAAAGATTATCGAGCCCGCTCGGAGGGAATTGAGAGCCCGCTTTCCCATCTGGTTTGAGATTCGTCAATATGAGTCCGGGAATGACCGGCAGCTGGCATTCAAGGTTAAGATTGCCATGACCGATGAACAAAGGCGGGCGGAGATGCGAAAGGCTTACGATATCTGCTTCAATATTCTCACCGCCGTTGGCGCAAACATAGGAACCATCGGCGCTATCTTCCTTGATGGTGTCGTTGAGATATACCGCAGCGTCCACGATGCGTAAACGTTCCTCAAGGCTCGTCGCGCCAGAATAGGTATAGAAAGAAGGGACAAAACCTTGTCCGTATCCATAATCCTCATTTGAAGAGGAAGTAAGGCCAAATCTATCTTTGAAACCAGTCCATGACGATTCGTCATAAACCCCATTAGAGAGCCTAATGCCTTCCGTATCGCATTCGATGACATATGAATTTCGGCTATAAGAATCTTTCGCGTTGAAAGAAGAAAGGACGGTGTCTTCGACATATGCGCAATCAGAGCAAGAGCTTCTTAGGAAGCCGACGGTGAATTGCTCACCTTTTTCAAAGAGGTCCAAAAGCTGATTGTATTCGACATAAAGCATCTTTGAGAAATGTGCTTTCTCATAAAACCAATCTAAGAAAGCTGACTCTTCTAAGAATGGATCGTTCGCGCCGCTAGTGGTCTTCTGGTGTTTGAGTTTGCCATCTTTGAAAATAGCGACGGTTTCTTCGCTTTTTGCGATATTCAAACCGAAGGTCTCATGCCCTCCATCGAATTCGGTAGGGGCGATTCCGTATATCAAAGCGTTCTTTTTCTGAAGGAGGAGAATCGCTACTTTCTCAAAGTCCTCATAACAGGTGCAGGTGTTGTCCTTGTCGTAGACGAAGAGGATGAATTCCTTTTTGTCTTTGATGAGTGAAGAAAGCTCTGAATGGGTGATATTGACGAGGTGCTCCTCAACCTTCTCAGGAAGAGACCAGTCATATAGCTTTCCAAAGGTGAGATTGATGGCTTCCTCTTCGCTCTTCCCACAAGAAGAAAGGAGGCTCAAAGACATCAAAATCGCGGATAGCAAAAAACGTTTTTTCATGCGCCTTATTTTAGCAAGGAAAGGACATTCAAAAAAAGCCCCATCCTAATCGCGTATTTCTTTGCATAAAAATATGGTTGCGCGCACGCGCGAACCCAAAAAACCACCCCAAAAACGACCCTAAAAAACCCCTCAAAAAACCGACTCAGTTTTTTTGCGAAAAAAAGTGGCCAAAATTTTTCAAAAAAAATCAAAAAAATTTTGACCCAAAAAATGCTAAGGAAACTTCGATAAGTCCCACAAAATGCCCACTTTTGAAATTTTCAAAAACCTTCACGAAAATTTTATCGAAAAATGTGTGAAAAATTTTGTTGTTTTTTGCAACCTTTTAATGCATTATTTTTCGCGTCAAGTTTCCTAGTCAAAAAATGACCTGGAATTACTGGCATTCGTTTACCTGTTTCTAAGAGGGTATGGAGGCACGAAAATGAACGCTGAGAATACAATCATTTCGTTAAAGAATGTCTGCAAGGTTTTTGACAAGTCTTTCACGGCTGTCGATGACTTCAATCTCGATATCAAACGTGGTGAGTTTGTCACCTTCCTTGGACCTTCCGGATGTGGCAAGACCACAACCCTTAGAATGATCGCTGGCTTCGATATGCCAACAAGCGGCCAGATTCTTCTCAATGGTCAGGATATTTCCCTCATCCCACCATACAAAAGACCAATCAACACCGTCTTCCAGCGTTACGCCCTCTTCACCCATCTCAATATCTACAAGAACATCGCTTTCGGCCTTCAGTATAAGAGGGTCGATGATTTAACCAAGCCTCTCAAGAACAAAGAAGGCAAACTTATGCTCGACGAGAACGGCAATCAGCTCTACGAAAAAAGGAAGCTCACCAAAGAGGAAATCAGAGCGAAAGTTAAGTACGCCCTCAACCTTGTTGATCTTGAAGGCTTCGAAAAGAGAGCGGTATCAACCCTCTCTGGCGGCCAACAACAGAGAATCGCTATCGCCCGCGCCATTGTCAATGAGCCAGAAATCCTTCTTCTCGATGAGCCTTTAGGCGCTCTCGACCTCAAGATGAGAAAAGAGATGCAACTTGAGCTCAAAGCCATGCACAAGAAGCTTGGCATCACTTTCATCTACGTTACCCATGACCAGGAAGAAGCCCTCACCATGTCCGACACCATCGTCGTCATGTCCGATGGTGAAATCCAGCAAGTTGGCACCCCAAAAGAAATCTACGACGAGCCAAAGAACGCTTTCGTCGCTGACTTCATCGGCGAATCCTCCATCTTCACCGGCACCGTCCAGAAGGGGAACAAGATCAAATTCTTAGGCGCCTCCTTCGATAGCGACCCAGCCGACGAAGGTAAATTTGCCCTCAATGAGAAAGTCGATGTCGTCATCCGTCCAGAAGACGTCATCATCTCAGCCAAAGACAAAGGCACCGTCAATGCCAAGATCGTTTCCAAGATCTTCAAAGGCATGCATTACGAATACATCACGATGATTGGCAAAAACGAGATGATCGCCCAATCGACCAAAAACTTCGAAGAAGATAGCATCGTCGGCCTCTCCGTCGATCCAGAGAACATCCAGATCATGAAGAAGCCATTCACATCTAACTACTACGATGGCCATCTTACCAAACACTGCCACGTCAGCTTTGCTGGCATCCACGCTTCCTTCGATGTCCTTAAGCTCTTCCCAGGCTATCACCTTAGCGAAGAAGGCACCCTCATCAACGATAAGGATGAGGAAAGAGATGTCGAAGGACTCCAGGTCTCCGTCGAAGTCGGTTTCGATGACCTTGAGCTTTCCGATGATCCAAACGCCTCTGACTTACATGGCGAGATCATCAACATGATTTACCTTGGCGACCATTACGAAGTAACCGTCTGGAATCAGGATGTCGATGAAGAGTTCATCGTCAACACCCCAGACCTCTGGAATATCGGCGATAACGTTTCCCTCATCATCAAAGAGGGTGGCGTCGAAGTCAAACTCAAAGGTGGAAGATAAGCAAAATGGAAGCAACCAAAACCTTATCTAGGAACAAAGGAAAGGTCCGCGAGACCCGTAAGTGGCTTTGCATGCCTTATGGCATCTTCCTCATCCTTTTCATCATCCTTCCTATCCTTCTCATCTTCTACTATGCCTTCTCGGATCCAACGACTGGCCTTATCACACTCAAGAACTTCAAATCGGTCTTTGAGGGCGATAGCAGTGTGACCACCTTCAAAGTCATCGGACAATCCTTAGGTGTTGCGGCCCTTACGACCGTCATCTGCATCCTCATCGCCTATCCAATCGCCTATATCCTTGCCAATTCGAAATGGAACAAGAACGTCGTCCTTGTCTATCTCTTCCTTCTCCCGATGTGGATCAACTTCGTCATCAGAACCGTCGCCACCAAGCAGCTTCTTATCTTCTTTGGCCTTGATCCTGCGATGCACCCATGGGTCTGTTCCATCATCGGCATGGTCTATAACTACTTACCATTTGCCATCCTTCCTCTCTATAACACGATGCTCAAACTCGATAAGAGCCAGATTGAGGCGGCTGCCGACTTAGGTGCTTCCCCAGTCCAGGTCTTCATCAAGACCATCGTCCCAATGACGGTCCCTGGCATCGTAAGTGCTGCCACGATGACCTTCATGCCAACGATGTCCTCTTACGTCATCACCGATGCCTTGTCGGGACGCACCATCAAGCTCATCGGTGGCCAGATCGAACATCAGTTCCTTCATTCCCAACTTAATGTTGGCAGCGTCTACGCCATCATCATGCTCGCCCTCATCGGACTTTCCGTCGTCTTTGAGAATTTCTTCAGCGAGAAGAAGAAAGGAGCCAGGTAACAATGGAAAAAGAACTTGTTATGAATGCTCCTAACATGGAGATGGAAGAAACCAATCGTTCTCTTCAGAGAAAAGAGAAAAGGGAGAAAGCCAAGAAAGCAGTGGCCCTTACCTTCGTATGGATCATGCTTCTCGTCATGTATCTCCCAATCATGTACCTCATTCTCTATAGCTTCACCGACGCTAACGTCATCGGTAAGTGGCAGGGGTTCAATCTCGATTGCTATAGCACCCTCTTCAACCCGAAAAACGCCTATGCCCAGCAGATTTGGGAAGCCGCTTGGAACACCCTTTGGGTGGCCATCGTCGCCTCAACCCTCTCAACCGTCTTAGGAACCGCTGGCGCCATCGGCATGCATTTCCTTGGGAAGAAGTTCAAAGCCGTCTTCAATTTCGCTAACGAGATCCCAATCGTCAATGCTGAGATCGTCATGGCGTTATCGCTCGTCATCCTCTTTGCCTGGCTTAAGCTCCCAACAAGCGCCTTCTCCCTCATCATCGGACATATGGTCCTCACGATTCCATTCGTCGTCATTAACGTCCAGCCGAAACTTGAGCAGATGGACCCATCCCTCTATGAGGCCGCGATGGATCTTGGCGCGAGCAGGAGCGGCGCCCTCTTCAAAGTCATGATCCCAGATCTCCTTCCAGGTATCTTCTCGGGCTTCATGATCTCAATGACTCTCTCCCTCGATGACTTTGTCATCACCGAATTCACCAAACCGTCGGAAGGCACTGATTTCCAGACCATCTCGACCTACGTGCAAGGAACTCTCGCGAAAGGGGCCATCCCAATCCAGATCAGATCCTTCACGACCATCATCTTTGTACTCATCGTTGCGGTCATGGTTGGCTACACGATAGTAAATAATCGCAAAGCGAAGAAAATCTAATTTTATAGGAGGAATTAGAAATGAAAAAAAGCGCACTCATCTTAGCAATGTCCGCACTCATCAGCTTAGGCGGACTCGCTAGCTGCGGTGGCGATGACGGAGCCATCAACCTCACCGTCTACAACTGGGAAGACTACATCTATGAAGGTGTCGATGCCAAAGGCAACCCATTAGAGGATTCGACCATCCTTGCCTTCGAGAAAGCCTATGCCGAAAGCCACGATGGCCAGAAGATCAAAGTCAACTACAAGACCTTCGACACCAACGAGACCATGTACACCAAAATCAGCCAGAAACTCGTCAAGGCTGACCTCGTTTGCCCTTCTGATTACATGATCCAGAAGATGCAAAGCGAAGGCATGCTCGAATCTTTAGGCTATGACAAGACCAATAAGAAGTACACCGAAGGCCTTGATAACGTCACCGCCAACACTTCCCCATACATCAAAGACTTATTCGACAGCAATAACTTCAGCGATTTCGCCGTCCCATATTTCTGGGGCACCATGGGTTACACCTACAA
>CADCDV010000029.1 GCA_902800255.1 uncultured Erysipelotrichaceae bacterium
ATATGTTCATCTATCTTGTGTGTGAGAGCGCCTCCAAATTCCACTACAGGCATCTTATTAAGCATCTCGAAGTTCTCATGGTTGCCATCGATATAAAGAACCGTGCAGCCAAGGCTGTTATAGAGTTTCAGGAAACGAGGGAGATCTTCTTTGGACCAACATATTCCTGCATCACCACAGATGATGAGGTAATCGTCATATGAAAGGTTCTTCTCTTTGAGAGGGAGAAGCTTATTGAAATCAATATCTCCGTGAGTGTCGCCAGTGATGAAGATCATGATTATAGGATTTCCACAAAAAGAAAAAGTGTCAACAATTTACTATTCTTTATCTTTTTTATGAAAAATCATCCCCTGCTCCTCTATATGGTGAGTGAGGAGAGGTTATTGATATGAAAAGTTATGTTATCGATTGGATGCAACTTTGTTCAAATCCACCTTTATTGATTTTGATTCTTCCACATCGTTATTAGGCAAAAAGTGATATTACTGCATAAAAAATTAAAATAATTATGCAAATATTTGCCTGAATATATTGATTTACTGCATAAAAATGTGCGAAAATTATGCAGATGCTAATAAGGAGAATAGAATGAGGCGCTTTGATTATTCATTTCTAAAGAATGGCAGCGTTCCTGCCGACTTGACGAACCTTCTGACAGGAATTTATTCGATGAAGTCGTTGGACGAGGTAAGAAAGACTAAATACTCGCCAATCTATACGGAACTCGAGCGGATAGCCAAGGTTCAGTCAGTCAAAGGTAGTAATGCCATCGAAGGGATTCTAACCACCGACGAAAGAATCAAAGCCATCGTCAATCAGAACAGCGCACCTTTAAACCATAACGAACAGGAGATCGCAGGATATCGTGACGCGTTGAGTTTGGTTCATACAAGACATGATATCCTTCATTTCAACGAAAGCACTATTATCGATTTGCACAATATACTTCTAAGAGAGGCCAAGCCGGAATCCGCCGGACACTACAAAGAAAGCGATAACGTCATCATGGAAGTTCGCGCAGACGGAACGAGACGAGTGAGATTCCAACCAATTCCCGCGAGCGAGACCAAAGAGGCAATGGAGCAATTGTCTCTTGCCTATATGGAAGCGAGAGATCAATTCCACGCCAATCCCCTGCTGCTAATACCGTGTGTGATTCTCGATTTCCTCTGTATCCATCCGTTTGCTGACGGAAACGGAAGGATGTCTAGGCTATTGACCTTGTTGCTTTTGTACAAATCAGGCTTCGATGCTGGAAAATACATTTCGTTCGAAGAACAGATCAACAAAGAAAAAGGCCTTTATTATGAAGCTCTGAGAAAGTCCTCGGTCGATTGGCACGAGAATAAGAACGACTATTTTTACTTCGTTGGAAACTTCTTGTTAACCCTATTTGAGTGCTATCGAGAATTGGATAAGAGGTTTGCTACTGTTAACAGCGGCAAAGTCAATAAAACCTCCAGGATCGAAGCGACAGTTTTGAATTCGATAGTCCCAATTTCAAAAAAAGAAATTTGCGATATCTTGCCTGACGTTTCACAGACGACAGTCGAATATGTTTTATCAAAAATGCTGAAAGAGGGGAAAATAGCCAAATTGGGAAACACCGTCAAAACACGTTATTACCGAAAATAACAACCAAACGAAAAAAGGTTAATGATGACTTCCACTTTCTTTGGCAAATAAGCTCGCAAATACGTAGTATCACATTTTTCTGAACTTTTTTGCGCCTTTTTTCACAAAATTCTGCTTTCTGTTCACGTGTTTTTCACAAAATTAGGAAAAATATTCCAAAAGACCCGTCTAAAACCTTTAGATAATCGCGTTCCAAACTCATTAAATTTGCTATACACTTCTCTTATACCCATACGAAAGGTCTTACATAACCATGCTTCACATTTTCGTTGATTCCGATTGCGACATTACCAAAGCCCAGGCTGAGGAATATGGCGTCTCCCTCATCTCGATGCCTTACTTCATCGGTGAGAAAGAAGTCTATCCATATGTCGATTTTGAGGAATTCGAACCTCACGCTTATTACAACATGCTCCGTGAAGGAACGATTCCTACCACTGCCGCTTTATCACCTGCTAATTACAAAGAGATATTCGAACCTGCTTTCGCTAAAGGGGATACGATCCTTTATATCCATTTCTCAAGTGCGATGAGCCTGACCTTCGACAACATGGAGAAGGCCATAAGTGAGCTCAAAGAGAAATACCCTGATGTGAGATTCGAACATTTCGACACCCTTATGATGACGACTGGTGCCTATGTCATCGTCAAAGAGATGCTTGAGAGATATAAGAAAGGCGCTTCGATCGATGAGCTTATCAGATGGGGAGAAGAGGAAAGACAGCACTTCGCTTGTTACTTCTTCGCCGACGACCTCAAGTTCTTCAGAAGATCTGGCCGCGTTTCCGGTTTCAGCGCGTTCATGGGAGGAATGATCGGCATCAAACCTCTTATCAACATCAATGAGAAAGGCATCATGGGATCATTTGGCAAGGCCATTGGTCAGGCTAATGCCTTAAAGATGATGGTCAAGTTCGTTGAGGATCTTGGCGAGGACATCAAGAATTACACATTCGTCGTTGGCCATACCGATGCCCCTCTTCTTGTTAAGAAGATGTGTGAGATGCTCAAAGCCAAATTCGGTGAAGACCTTAATATTGAGAAAGTTCCTTGCAACCCAACCGCTGGCGCTCATAGCGGACCTGGCGGGGTCTCAGTCGCTTTCCACGCGAAGCATAGATAAAAAGAAGACCTCACCAAACGGTGAGGTTTTTTCTTACTTTGAAAAAGTAATCCTTTAGTTTTCTATATCTTGTGCTATGTTAATCAAGCGCTTCAAAAGGAGGAAGCAGTTATATGAAAGAAGCAATTGAATCAAAAGACTTATCTTCGTATGAAGATGAATACAAAAAAGATAAGAGCCACAAGGTGATCGAAAGAACGGTCACCCACAATGGCTTATTTAATAGTGCCATCGACAAAGAGACCTTCGATTCCTTGACCGATACCTTCAGCGTTGATGTCAAAGCGGGTTCCGTCACCAATCAGAAGCAATCAGGAAGATGCTGGATGTTCGCTGGCCTCAATGTCCTTAGAACCATTCTTATGAAGAATCTTGGCATCAAGAACATCGAACTCTCCCAAGCCTATCTTCAGTTCTATGACAAATTAGAGAAGAGCAACGCCACACTTGAAAGAGCGCTTCTTCTTCTTGATGAGCCAATCGATTCAAGGATGAATACCTGGAATCTCGATAACACTTCCGATGGAGGATATTTCAATTGGTTCTCTAACCTCGTGAAGAAGTATGGCGTCGTTCCTTCTTATGTCATGCCTGATGGAGCGGTCTCTTCTTCCACCTCCGAATTAAACAGCACCCTCAACAAATTGATCGCCAAAGACATCTATTCGCTTAGAAAAGCCCATTCCGAAGGAAAGAGCCTTGAGGATCTTCGTTCCCTTAAGGAGGGCTATCTCTCTGAGATCTACAAAGTCCTTGGAATGACACTCGGCACCATCTCCGAATCATTCACCTTCGAATATGTCGACAAAGATGAGAAATACCATAACGAAGGCAAATTCACCCCAAAAGAGTTCTATGACAAATATATCGGCGGTGACTTCTCTAATTACCTTGGCTTAGGTCATTATCCTCTTCCATCCTTCAAGGAATATCAAAGGTATGAGTGCAAATGGATCAAGAACGTCCATGAAGGTGAGGCTGCTAGCTGGTTCAGCATTCCATTAAGCAAACTCAAAGAAGCCTTGATCGCTTCCCTTAAAGACGACACGGTTGTCTGGTTTGCCGCTGACGTGAGAGAAGAATGCCTCCGCAAAGAAGGACTCATGGGCAAAGACCTCATCAGAGTGGATGAGCTTCTTGGAGTGGATTTCCCTCTTACCAAAGGCGAAAGACTTCTTTACCGCACATCAACTTGTTGCCACGCCATGACCTTCACCGGAGTTAACCTTGATGAAAAAGGTCTTCCAAACAGATGGAAGATCGAGAACTCCTGGGGGAAAGACAACGGCAAAGACGGATATTATGTCTCTGATGACGCTTGGTTCGATGAATATGTCTATGAGATCTGGGTCGACAAGAAATACGTTGATCCTGAAATCGTTAAGAAATACGAAGAATCGAAAGCCGAAGAGATTGAGCCATTTAACCCAGTCACCTTAATCATGAAATAAGAAAAGCCCCCTTTCCGGAAGGAAGGGGGTTTATTTATGGTCAATCAGCTTACCACTCACCAAGAAGGAAATCGATGACATTGATAGTGAGGACTCCGTTGTCATCGTACCAGCTTTTCATGACATCATTCCTGACAACGATTTTGCTGAAAGAATCCCCGGTTAAGTTAAGAGGAGTATACTCTGAATCCTTCTTATCCTCGGTTTCGATCGCAAAAGCAGATTGGACATATAATTTCTTACCACCCAAGATTGCGATGAAGTCAATCTCTTTTTGAGATCTTTCGGACTTGCCGTTTTTGTCTTTGGTGTTCTTATAGACCACCCCTACATCAACCGAATAACCTCTTGAAACAAGCTCGTTGTAAACGATATTCTCCATGATGTGAGTCATTTCTTGCTGTCGAAACCCGATTCTAGCGTTCCTTAAACCCACATCCTCGAAATAGTATTTGCTCGGATAGGAAAGGTAGAGCGCGCCTTTTACGTCATAACGTTTGCTTTCATGAACAATAAAAGCGTCATCAAGGTAATCAATGTAAGATTTGACGGTATTCAAAGATACGAGTTCTTTGCCGCTCCTTTTCCTCGCTGAGTTAATGGAATTAGCGATCCTACTATAGTTGGTCAAAGAACCAACGGATGAGCACAGCCAATCGGTGATATCCGATAAGACGTCTTCATGCGCAATCCTCTTTCTTTCAACTATGTCTTTAAAATAAAGTTCGTCGAAAAGAGTTTTTAAATAACCCATCTTAGCCTTTTCGTTCGGCTTAGAAAGAACAAGAGGTAAGCCGCCATAAAACGCATAATCTTCAAAGGCGTTTCTCTTATCGCCACCAACATACGAATAGTATTCACTGAAAGACAGCGGATGCATTCTTATTTCATCGCTTCTTCCTCTAAACTCAGTCAAAACATCTTTGGAAAGCATCTTCGAATTGCTTCCGGTAACATAAACATCAAGATTCTCAATTTCCTTTAAATCGTTTATAGCGTCATAAAAAGTGATTCTCTTCCCGTTTTCATCATAAGGATTAGGGACCTCATCTGACATTTGAATCTCATCGACGAAAAGATAGTACTTCCCATTGCCGATAACTTTTTTCCTAACATACTCCGCTAAATAAATTGGGTTTCTGTATTTGATGAACCTCATTTCTTCGAGGGAAATGAAAATGATGTTCTCCTCAGGGGTTCCAATGGATAAAAGGTAATTCTTATATAGCTCTTTTAATAGATAAGATTTTCCTGATCTCCTGATTCCGGTTATCACTTTGACCTGGCCATCCCATGAATAATCGATCAATTGTTTGAGATATCTGTCTCTTTGAATAGTCTTCATAGCTCCCTCCGTTGAAATGTTTTTGGTATTTTGTACCTACTTTTCAATGAAATTATAGAACTTATAGAAAAATATTGCGAGTTTATATTGAAAATTAGCGCAGAAATACGCACTACTTTTCAATGGGATTATTAAAAAATGATCGGTTATATCGCTCCTAGATGGAGGCAACACTCTCTTGCGATTTTATTCGCAAAAGAAAGCACTTCTTCCATATTCGGTTCTTTCTCTTTATCTAACTTATAAAGGACCGCGCCCATGAAGGCGTCACCAGCCCCTGTTGTGTCTATTGGTTTGATTGGCTCACTCTTAGCGAAAGTGTCCTTCCCTTTGTAGGAACACATTGAGCCTTTCTTTCCTAAAGTGATGAAGACCATCTTGTCTTTCAGTTCTTCTTTGATGAAGCCTTCTCCAAGAAGAGATATCTCATCCTCTGAGAGTTTGACGATATCGGAGAGAAGACAGATTCTTTTCGATATCTCTATTGCTTCTTCTATTGAAGAATAGACATCGCTTCTGAAATTGACATCGAAGGAGATCTTCTTATTCATCTTATGGGCCTTATCGATGAGGGAGAGGATGTGTTCCTTTCCTTCCTTGATCGAAAGAGGAAGAGAACCTATATGGATGATGTTGCTTCTAGAGAGAAGAGAATCATCGATATCAGGAAGATATGCGTCTGCGGTGTTATCTCTTTCAAACCTAAAAGACCTTTCCCCATCCTTAAGCTCAACGATGGCTTTCGTTGTCTTTCTATGTTCGTCTTCTTGGAGAAGCAGGGTATTGAAGTTGAAAGATGAAGCGAAGCTCTTAAGGAACTCCCCTTCTTCATCTTTTCCGATTGAGCCGACAAAAGGACAGCGACATTAAATGGAGCGCCTCCAACCTTGGAAACGCCTTCAATGACATCAACGAGTATCTCTCCTACCGCAAGGATCATAGTAACGATATAGTAGCAAATAGGCTCGTAAAAAACAAAAAAAGCCCCGCAAAACAGGGCTTAATTTTTTGTTATAGGCTAGTTGTCGAGTCTGATCTCAAGCGTGGCGATCGCACCGCACTCTGGATCTTTGACGATGTTCTTGACCTTGAGGAAATAATTGAAGGTGCAATTCTCATCGATGGTGAACTTCTGGTTGTTGCCTTGCCATCCGGTTGTGGTCTTGGCCTTGTTCCAGAGGTTAGTTCCACTTGGCATGAAGGTCTTGGCCCAAGCGGTCTTGGAGCTAAGGTTGAAACGCTGACCCTTGGTGAAGAGGGTGCCGTTATTAGCAGTGAAGTTCGCGGTGTTGGTCCAGTTCATCGCGGAATCAACATTCGAGGAATCCATAAGGGAGAGCTGGCAGAAGTACTGCTTTGGGCTTCCATCTTCATTTGGCCAGAAGTCCATGTCAGCACGCATGTTGTTTCTTCCACCATGGGAGTTGCTGTTTCTGACATCGCCACCGTTTCTTCCAAGGTCATTAGGATCGGAGATCCACTCATCGTGGTTGCCTCTCCACATACGGTTGTCGACGTGGGTGATTCTGATACCATCGGTCGTATAGCCTTTGGTGTTCTCGTAACCACTCTTGTAGTCACGCTCAGCAAGTCCATGAGGACCCATGAGCTCAACCATCATGAACTCATCGAAAGCGGTCATGTTGTAATTTGGTGAAGCAAGGACAAGGCAATCACCGGTGAGGGTGGTTGTTCTAAGGGTGATCTCAGCGACCTTGCCATCTTTAAGCATGTCTTCTTTGATGACCCATGGGTTGACCCAACCATAATGGAATTTGGTGAATGCGCAGTGATCGCCAAGGTTCTGATCCATGTAATCGACACCACCCATTGGTTTCCAGTAGTTGTTGTAGTCGTAGTAATCAAGAACGCCATAGGTGTGGCCAGTCTCGTGGATGAGAGTGTGGGTATCATATCCATTGAACTTGCTCATGAAGTTCGTGGAAGCGAAGGCCAAGGTCTTGACGTTTGGACTAGCGACGTTTGGTCCATCGTTGGTGTAAGTGACATATGCCCACCAGAACTCGGTGCTATTCTCGGTGTATGGGTAAGCGTAGACGTTCCAGACAAGGTCGATGAAGCCATCTTCATCGCTGTCGAAATCTTTCCAGGTGTACTGCCAATCCGCGCCTAAAGCACCGTGATTAGCTTTGGCATATTCACCGATGTACCAGGTCTTGAGGTAAGAGGAAGCATAAACACCACCATTACCGCCAGAAGCGGTCTTGAACTGGGAGGCGGTGCCGTTATAGTCAACCCAGCATGGAAGGACGACGACATCGAAAGCGCCTTTACCAAAGGAGGATTGCTCATAGAAGCTCTTGACCGAATAGATCTCAGCATTGGCAAGGGTATTGAGTTCTTCATCGGTGGCGGTGAAGGCTTTGGTGATCTTGGTCAAAAGAGCGTCGTCAGCGACGATTGTGTCTCTAACGTCACTTTCGTCTTTCTGGAAACGAAGAGGGTTG
>CADCDV010000030.1 GCA_902800255.1 uncultured Erysipelotrichaceae bacterium
TGGCCGGTTCTGTGAACAAAATATTCAGCAAATCCTGCGTCTTTTATGTAATCTCTTGAGATTTGGTCGACCTCATAACCGGCGACCGCTCTCTTAGGAAGCTCGTTTTTGAGGAACTCGAAATCGGCCTCGATAGCCTTCTTCAAGATCTCGAATCTCTTCGCATAGACTTCTGGGACTTCTTCACCAACATAACCCATCCAGGTGATGTCAGCGTACACGCCTTCAGGATCGTCCATCTTCGCCCACATATCGATAAGGACCAAATCGCCTTTCTTGATAGGGGAGGAGATTTCCTTGCTTGGACCATAATGTGGGTCGGAAGCGTTCTTACCGATCGCGACGATGGCAGGATCATCATAGACCATGCCTTCTTCGTGGAATCTATCGCAGATGAATTTCTGGATTTCGTATTCGCTGGTCTCGCCATTCTTAAGAATGAGCTCTTTGATTTTGGCGAAGGCCTCATCTTTGATCATGAGGGTCTTCTTGTTGGCGAGAAGCTGAAGCTCATAGGCTCTGTCGCTATATAAAGCGCTGAATCTCTGAAGGAGGTTTCCGCTAGAGGCAACTTCGATGTCAAGGCTCTTCACGAATTCGACTGAGCCATAGTCGGCTAAAGAGATTCTTGGGAGAAGGCCAAACTCGGAGATGTCCATAAGGACCTTCTTATATTCGGCGAACTCTTTCTTCTCGATATCGAGCATCTCTTGCCAGGTATGATAGACCTTGAGGTCGAATTGATTCGTGATTTCTTCGTCCCTGAGGAAAACGGTGTCGATTGAGTGACAGATGATGAAAGGCTTCTTCTCTTTAGGGAAGACAAGGAAGATCTTTCTCGTGAGCATTCTGTTGCCAAGGAATTCGACTAGAGTTTTGTTTCTGTTTTCGTAGTCGACGATAACCCAAGCATCAGCGCCTTCTTTTGCTAAGGCCTCATGTATAACTTCAAGTTTTTTCATAAATTTACCTTTGGTATTGTAGCACTATTGCGCTTAGGTAAGGTAAAATATACCGGACTGAATAGGAGTGCTTATGCATTACGATTATCTGATTGTTGGCAGTGGCCTTTCTGGCTCAACCATCGCCAACTTACTTAAGAACGCCGGCAAGAAAGTTCTCGTTATCGAGAAACGTGACGATGTCGGCGGCAATATTTCGACAGCCATTCAGGACGGCATCATCGTCCACACTTATGGACCTCACATTTTCCATACCTCAGACAAATTCGCCTGGGATATGTTCAACAAAAACGTTGAGGTTTATCCATTCATCAACTCGCCTATCGCTAACTGCCACGGCGAGTTCTACCACATGCCTTTCAACATGAACACCTTCCATGAGTTATGGGGTGTCACCACCGCGGAAGAGGCGAAAGCCAAAATCGCCGAAGAGGTTGAGAAGGAACACATCGGTGAACCAAAGAACCTCGAAGAGCAAGCCATCAAACTCGTTGGCCGCACGATTTACGAGAAACTCATCAAAGGCTATACCGAGAAGCAGTGGGGCAGAGATTGCAAAGAGCTTCCTGCCAGCATCATCAAACGTTTGCCTTTGAGATTTGAATATAACAACAACTACTTCAATGACTCTTGGCAGTGTCTTCCAGTCGGCGGTTATTCGAAGTGGGTTGAGAACCTTTTGAAAGAAATCGACGTCAAAACCGGCGTGGATTACTTCGAAGACAAAGAAAAATGGGACGCGATGGCCGACCACGTCATCTACACCGGACGTCTTGACGAATACTTCTCCTTCAAGCTTGGAAAGCTCGAATACAGATCCCTCCGTTTTGACAATCAGTGGATGCAGATGGACCGTTATCAGAACAACCCAGTCATCAACTTCACCACCCACGATCAGCCATACACTCGCTGCGCTGAGCACAAGGCCTTTGACCCATTCTGCAAGAACCATCATTCAACCCTTGTGACCTTCGAGTATCCGGACACCTTCGAAGAAGGAAAGATCCCTTGCTACCCGATCAACGACGAAAAGAACAACAATCTCGCTGCCGCATATAAAGAACTCTCTGCGAAGCTTGAACCAAAGACCTTCTTCCTTGGAAGGCTTGCGGTCTACAAGTATTACGACATGGATGATTGCATCATCGCCGCCAAAGAGATGTTCGATAAGCTTCAATCCTTAGGCATTGCCTAAACATAAAAACGAAGGAGTAGGATTATGGCCCTCAAACACAAAGACTTGATCTCCAAGCTCACCCTCGAGGAAAAGGTTTCCTTATTAAGTGGCAAAGACTTCTGGCAAACGATGAATTTGCCAAGCATCGATTTGCCTTCGATGTTCTTCTCAGATGGTCCGACTGGTTTGAGGAAACAAGCTAGCGAAGCTGATAACCTTGGCCTCAACCCATCCATTCCTGCTACCTGCTTCCCATCGTCTGCGACAACCGCGAACACCTGGAACATTGAGATGGCCCACTTGATGGGCAAGACCATTGGCGAAGAAGCCGCGACTAATGACGTCAGCGTTCTTCTCGCTCCTGCTCTCAATATGAAGAGAAATCCACTTTGTGGACGTAACTTCGAATACTTTGCCGAAGATCCATATCTCGCTGGCAAAATGGCCGCCAACTATATCGCTGGCGTTCAGGAAAACGGCATCAGCGCATGTCCAAAGCACTTTGCCGCCAACAACCAAGAAATCAAGAGGATGGCGTCCAACTCCATCGTCGATGAAAGAACGCTCCGTGAGATTTATCTCACCGGTTTTGAAATTGCCATCAAAGAAGGCAAAGCCAAGAGCATCATGTCTTCTTATAACAAACTCAACGGAACCTACTCCAACGAGAACGAACACCTCCTTCTCGACATCCTTCGCAAAGAATGGGGTTATAAAGGACTCGTCATCACCGACTGGGGAGGAGAGAATGACCGTATTCTTGGTTTAAAGGCCTCCAACGAAGTTGAGATGCCTTCCACCGGCGGTGAAACCAATGACGACGTCTACAACGCCGTCAAAGACGGAACCTTAGACGAGAAATATGTTGATGAGGCTATCGACCGCATCATCGACTTAGCCCTTTTGACTAACAAGAATCTCAAAGACAAAAAACCTGAGACCGATAAAGAGGCTAACCACGAAGCGGCGCTTAAGGTTGCTAGAGAATCGATTGTTCTCCTCAAGAACGAAGGAGAGATTCTCCCTCTCAAACCAGAAGCCAAGGTCGCCATCATCGGTGATTTCGCTGACAAACCACGTTATCAAGGCGCTGGATCAAGCATCGTTAACCCAATCAAAGTTGAGTCGGCTCTCGAGGTCGTGAAAGAAGAAGGATCAGGCGTTAACTTCATTGGTTATGAGCCTGGTTTCAAGAGATACGGAAAGAAGAGCGGAGGCCTTGCGAAGAAGGCTTGCGCCCTTGCTTCAAAAGCAGATGTGGTTCTCTATTTCCTCGGTTTAGATGAGCATAGCGAGACCGAAGGACTTGATAGAAAAACCATGCTAATTCCAAAAAATCAGTTGGATTTGCTGGAGAAATTGATTCAAATCGGCACTCCAATCGTCTGCGTTTTAAGTGCTGGTTCACCTGTTGAGCTTCCGTTCGTTGATAATGTGAACGCCCTCGTCCATGGATACCTTGGAGGCGAGGCTGGCGCGAGAGCCATGATTGAAGTCCTTTCTGGCAAGGTTAATCCTTCTGGAAAGCTTTCTGAGACTCTCCCATACACCTATGAAGACTGCCCAAGCGCCGAAACCTTTGGCTGGCAGAATGGCTTAGTCGAATATCGTGAAGGCCCATTCATTGGCTACCGTTACTATTCGACCGCGGACATCGCTCCAAGATTCCCGTTCGGTTATGGTCTTTCCTACACCACCTTCGAATATAGTGACCTCAAGGTCGACGAGAAGGGCGTCTCCTTCAAAATCAAGAACACCGGAAACGTCGCTGGCAAAGAAGTGGCCGAAATGTATATCGGGCTCAAGGAGAGCGTCATCTTCCGTCCAGCTTTCGAACTCAAGGGATTCGCCAAAGTCGAAATCGAACCAGGTGAAACCAAAGAAGTCAGCATCCCATTCGATGAATATACTTTCCGTTACTTCAACGTCCTCACCAATAAGTGGGAAGTTGAAGCAGGGGATTACGATGTCTATGTTGGCCCATCAAGCGCCTCATTCCCTCTTGCTGGCAAGATTCATCAAGAAGGCACGAACGCTCCAGCGCCATATGATAAAGAGAAACTTCCTTCCTACTATAGTGGCAAGGTGAGACGCGTCGACCAAGAGGAATTCGAAACCCTCCTTGGCAGAAAGGTCGAGGAACCAGTCGTCTTCATCAAGAAGAACAGAATCATGGTTACTCCAGAGACGACAATTTACGACCTTCGCTATGCGAAAGGCTGGTTTGGCCGCTTCTTTGAGTGGGTCATTCGCGTCGTCATCAAAATCCTTCCTGCCTTTGGCAATAGATCCTTAGCGGACACCATGACAATGGGTATGTACTACACCCCATTAAGAAACATGTCCCGCGCTTCAGGCGGCATGATTGGTTGGGGCCAGCTTGGCGGTCTCATCACAATGTTCAACGGCAAGTTCTTCAAAGGACTTCGTGAGTTCTTCCGCCAAGGCAAAATCAAAAAACAAAGAAGGAAAGCCCGCGACGAAGCTTTAGAAAACGCCGCGAAAAAGGCTTTAGAAAACTAGACAAATTCTACAAAAACCATTCTTTACCTTTATAGGTAGTTTTAAATGTGTATAATTACTAGGCTTGCCAACAAGCGAAACTAGCAATTTACCTATGAATACAAAACAGAAACTCATCACCGTGTGCATCCCTGCTTATAACAGCGAGGAATTCTTGCACTACGCCGTCGATTCCCTTATCCCGTTTGGGGACGATGTTGAAGTCATTATCATTGATGACGGATCCAAAGACAAAACGGGCGAGATCGCTGATAAGTATGCAGCCGAGCACCCATTCATCAAAGCCGTCCACCAGCCAAATGGCGGACATGGCGAAGGCATCAACCATGGCTTAGAACTTGCCACCGGTATCTATTTCCGCGTCCTCGATAGCGACGACTGGGTGGATCATGATGGATTTGCCGCTCTTCTCAAAGACGTCAAAGAGCAGAACTGCAAAGCAGACCTGTACTTCACTGACTACACCTATTGGCATGGCAGAGACAACAAAGACGCCACCATCAACTTCAATTACCTTTTCAAAGGCACCGACTATGATTCCGCCAAAGGCGGACCATGGTCCTGCATCAAGCCTTTCCGCTACGACCGTAACCTTACCTTACATACCACCATGTATAGGACCGCTACTTTAAGAGAAAGCGGAGTCCATTGCCCAGGACACGTCTCCTATGAAGACAACTACTTCATCTATGCTCCAATGGCTTTCGTCAAAGAGATCCGCTATGTCCCTGTGAGTGTTTACCAATACCTCACTGGCAGAGATGGCCAATCCATGCAGACCTCCAACCTCGTTAAGAAGTACAAAGACTTCCTTATCGACGGAAAGCTCATCTTCGACGCCATCGACATCTACTCGATCAAAGACAAAGCGACCTACAAAGCCGTCTTCCACCATCTCATCATGAACATGTTCCTTTCAGTTCTCTGGGCCAAATACGTCAACACCAAAGAATCTAGAGAAGCCCTTAAGGATTTCTGGAGACACTGCAAGACCAACAACAAACGCCAATACAAGAAGGTCAAACGCCACCCACTCATCTGGTTCATCAACCTTCCTCTTGGCATTGGAACCCTTCTTGCGAGAACCGGCTTCCATCTTGGCCACAAAATCGTCAAGTTCAACTAAGCTTGGAAATCTAAAAAACCACGACAAAAACCGCACGAAATCCGTGCGGTTTATTTTTTATCCCTATCAGGGTCAAAAAATAATTTCACATGGGTTTGCGAATGCGTATTATATAGGCGCAATGAAATTGGGTCAGAAACAAACCCCGTTTATCACGGCTCTTGAGAATTACATCAAAAAAGATGTTTCTCCTTTCGATGTCCCAGGGCATCATATGGGCAACGTCGACAATGCCGCGACAAGGGTTTTAGGTCACGAAGCCTTCCTTTGTGACGTCAATGCCCCAGTCGGCTTAGATAACCTCGCCAAACCTAATGGCGTCATCATGGAAGCGGAACAGCTTATGGCAGAGGCGTGCCATGCTGACGAGTCCTTTTTCTTAATTAACGGAACCTCAAGCGGCATCATCGCCATGATCATGACCGCGGTCAAAGCAGGGGAGAAGATCATCCTTCCTCGTAACATCCACAAATCGGTCATCAACGCTTTGACGATTTCTGGTGCCGTCCCTGTTTATGTCATGCCTCAGATCGATAACGACCTTGAGATTGCCAACCAACCAACGTTAGAAGACTGGAAGAAGGCCAT
Organism: uncultured Erysipelotrichaceae bacterium; assembly: GCA_902800255.1. Classification (GTDB taxonomy): domain Bacteria; phylum Bacillota_I; class Bacilli_A; order RFN20; family CAG-826; genus UBA4951. The sequence goes on from CADCDV010000030.1 coordinate 6,377, forward strand.
CAACAGAAATACATCC
>CADCDV010000031.1 GCA_902800255.1 uncultured Erysipelotrichaceae bacterium
TCATACCTGTCGGCAAGCAGGCGGTTGAAGTTCTCCAATATCATGTCGCGCAGCAGGTCGGGATTGCTGCCCCAAGCCGTTGACTTCTCGATGGCTATGAGGCCGACGCCAGGGCGGTTGTCTATCAGGACGTTGCAGTACGGGTTCGACTCTATCTCCTGCCGCTCGTACTTGTCGATTCCCTTACTGTCTTTTCCGTTTCGTTTCCACCACTCCTTAAGCTGGCTATTGTTCACGCGCCAAATGAACTCGAGGACATTAAACTCGGATCGGACAACTAATGAGAATCGGAACTGATATCGTGGAAATAGCCCGAATCTCAGATCCGGAGCGTCTAGCGAATAAAATCCTCTCTCAAAGAGAGAAAGAATATTATGAGGCCCGCTCTAACAAAGCGGAGGTTCTCGCTGGTTTCTTTGCGGCCAAAGAAGCCTTCATGAAAGCAACTGGCAAAGGCTTAGGCCTAGCGCCGATGAATGAGATTGAGATCCTTCACGAAGAAGAAGGGGCGCCATACATCCTTTTCAAAGAGACAACCTACAGCGTCTCCATCAGCCACGATGGTGGCTTTGCTATTGCAACTGCGTTATACGAATGAAAGAAATATTTATCTCCGCAAAACTAATTGAGAGCAACGTCATCCGTTTGTCTCCGGCAATCGATGATCCGCATATCTCTCTTCTTATCGATCATAAGATCGTTTTGAATCTAGAAGGCCAAAAAGGAAGGAATTTCGTCGATTTCCATTTGAACAAGCCTCTCCTTTTGGGACATAGCTACTTTTTGCTCGTTCCTTCCTATGGAAGAATTCCTCTCGACGTCAAAGACGCGACGACCTTCAAAGGCTTTGACGAAACCTATTATTTCGATGGCGAATTAGGCGCGATTTATCGAAGAACCGAGACAACATTCAGACTCTGGGCTCCTTTGGCTTCAAAAGTCGTTCTTAGGCTCAAGAAGAAGGGGGAATACTATTTCTCCTCGATTAAGATGATGCGCCAAGAAAAAGGCGTCTACGAAATCAAAGTCAAAGGCGACCTAAACGAGGCGGAATACCTTTACGAGGTGACGAATAACGAGATCGCTCTTGAGACCATCGACCCATATGCGAAGGGCTCAGTGGCTGATGCGAGAACGAGCGTCGTCTTAAACCTCGAATCCCTCAGAATCAAAAAGGAAAGAGAGAACCTCCCGGTAATTGAAAACTACACCGATGCGATCATTTATGAAGGCCATGTCAGAGATATGACGAGCGACCTTCATTCGACCATCGTCAATAAAGGCAAATTCTTAGGCCTTATCGAAGAAAACGCGAAGACCGAACAAGGCCATAGAGCAGGTTTCGATTACTTCACGAGCCTTGGTTTCACCCATCTCCAGCTCCTCCCGATCAATGACTTTGCGACCATTGACGAAGAAGAACCAGAAGACTCTTACAACTGGGGTTATGACCCAGCCCAATATTTCGTTCCAGAGGGTTCATATTCCACTAATCCAAATGACCCGAAATCCAGGGTTATTGAGGCCCAAAAGATGATTGAGGCCTTCCACAAAAAAGGCATCAGAATCAACCTCGATGTGGTCTATAACCATGTCTACGATTACCTCAATTCCTCATTCGAGAAAATCGTTCCTGGCTACTATTTCAGAAAACACAAAAACGGCAAACTCCAAAACACTTCTTATTGCGGAAACGACCTCGCAAGCGAGAAGAAGATGGTCCACAAACTCATCCTCGATTCGGCGAAGTGGTGGATCGATTACTATGATGTCGATGGCTTCCGTTTCGACCTTATGGGCATAATCGACGTGGAAACTGTCAAGGAAATCGCCAAATATGGCAAAGCCAAAGACCCTTCCTTCATGGTTTATGGTGAAGGTTGGAATATGGGCTGCGAAACCACTCACAAACTCGCAAACATGGAGAACGCCCATCTTCTCCCTGAATTTGCTTTCTGTAACGACGTCTACCGTGAAAGCACAAAGAAATACGTATCTGGCTATTTAAGCGCCAAAGATGCCTTCTTATTTAGCTTGTTTGGCTCATCCTTAGAGTGGAGTGGACGTTCACCGATGTTCAAATGCCTGAACCAGACCATCAACTATGTTGAGTGTCATTATAACCGCACATTCTTCGATTACCTTGAGCAAAAAGGCATAAGCAGCGCAAAAGTAAAAGAAGCCAGGTGCAAATTGGCCCTTGCCGCAGTCGCTTTGTCTTTCGGCATCCCTTTCTTCCATATGGGTCAGGAAATCGGCCAAAGCAAGTTTGGAAATGAGAACTCATACAAGGCTGGAGATACCGTTAACAAATTTTCCTATGTACTTTTGGACTCCAAACACATGGAGGCCAATTTCTTCCGAGATTTACTACATTTCCGCAAGACTCTTCGACCTCTAAAAACCGCTGATTTTTCGAAAATCGCACCGAATGTGGATGTAAAAGAGATACCTGGGGGCGCTATCCTCGTTGTGCTACGCGACGAGAAGTCATTCCCAAAGTTCAAAGACATCTCCATTTTCTTCAACCCTACCAACGAGCCAATCAACTATTCCTTTGAGAAGGCCGTGACCTTGCTTTTCACAGCCGGTGGGAACGCTCTCTCAACAAATACGAAGCTCAACAACGTCTTAGTACCAAAAGAATCCCTTCTCGTCGTGGCAAATTGATCGAAGAATCATTTTCACGAAAAGGAGGAAACACCAATGATTTCGACAACGCTTCTAGCCGGAGAACTCGGCGAGGTTTTCGCGCTCCAAACCGGAGAGCTTTATCGCTATGTCCATCTCGATGCGATAGCGGATCTTTACGCAGAAAGGCCGATGGGCTCGGTCTTTAAGGTCCCTGTCCACGCTTTCGGAAACCTTAAGACTTCTTTCTACGCCCTTCCAAACGGAACCCGCGTCATCGTCCGCGGTTGGATTGAGACAAGGGATGAGATCGGAGTGGTCGTCATCTCAGAGCTTGAAGAGCTTTTCCCTCTCCCGAAAGAGAAGAAGGTTGCTGTCCCAAAAACAAAGAGCAGAGCGAGATTAAGCACCGTTTCCTAGCGAATTATAGCCTAAGTGCTATAATTTGAGGCATGTGCAACAAGTATCTAAGAATCGTACCTACCTTGGGCGTCCGTATCGTCCATGATTTCTTACATCATTTCAAGAAAAGGGCAAAGCACCCTGACAGATATCCTTGGGAAGAGAGATGGGCGAAAGCCCAGAAAACTCTCCAGTCTTTGGACCGTCATTTCCATATGGACATCCGTGTTGAGGGTTTTGAGAACTACGAAAACACCTTAAAAGCCGGTGATAAGGCCCTTTTAGTTGGTAACCATACCTCATTCCTTGACCCGCTCATCCTCATGTCTTTCATCAATGAGCCGCTTCTTTTGGTTGGCAAAAAGGAAGTCGAGAAGATGCCTTTTGTCGGCGTCGCCTTCAAATCGATCAGCGGTGTCTTCATGGATAGAGAAGACCTCAAGCAGTCGCTTAAGATCATCCTTGAGTGCAGCAACACCCTAAAAACCAAGAAAGCCTCCGTCCTCATTTTCCCAGAAGGAACGAGGAACAAGGACGCTGAGAATACGCTTCCTGCCGAGTATCATGCCGGTACATTTAAGGCCGCAACCCGCGTTGGTGCGCCTATCATCCCAATCGCGATGTGGGGGAACTTCCGTGGTCTTAGGACCAAACCAGACTACAAATCCCTCCCAATCAGCATCGTTTTCGGTAAGCCAATCACCCAAGAGGACTATAAAGACCTCTCTAGCGAAGAACTCGCCGAGAAGGTTCGCGAATGGACCATCTCTCAGATTGAGAGACTCAAGAAATTCGACAAACAGTACTTTGAAAAGGGCGAACAAAAAATCCCTCTCCGCAAGAGGAAGAGGGATGTCTTCGTCCGTTATGACTTCGATGAGATGAAGGAAATCGCCTAATCTCCGAAGATTTTCCTTTGCTTAGCCATCACTATGCAGCTCTTTGGATAGTGGTTTTTGGCGATGCCTTGGGTGACTTTGACGAAACCTAAGTTGACGTTGTCGTAGCTCACGATATAGAAGCCATCTTCTTTATCCATAGGGAAGGTGTTTCCGTAGATATAGGCTTTGGCCTCTTCTTCGTTGATCTTGACGGAATAAGAAACGTCAAGGAAAGCGGCGAGGTGGTGGTCAGGGATGAAGATTCCGCTGTCACGCATCTCGAAGAGTTTGACGCCGTATCTTAAGATGTTGAGGTGGCTGACATCAAAGTGCTGGTATAAGGAATAGAATTTGTCTCTGCGAAGCTCGTTGCTTCTTTCTTGGATGCCATAGTCTTGGCAGAAGAGCTTGTATCTCTCATTAGAGATGACGGTCTTCTTGGTTTTGACGATGGTGCCTGGCTTTTTGAGGAGGCAGATGAACTGTCCTTCGCCTTCGAAGTGGTTTGGATGAAGTCTAACCGCTTCTGGAAGGGCGCTAGTTCTATAGAAGGAAGGATCCTCTGGAAGAGGAACGATTTCGATTTCTTTGTGCTTCTCTTTGAAAGCGAGGATGACGGCCTCATCTTCCTCATAAGAGAAGGAGCAGGTGCTATAAGAGATAACACCGCCAGGTTTAAGCATATTGTAGGCAAGCTCAAGAAGCTCGCTCTGACGTTTGGCGTTGGCTTTGACTTTGGAATACTTCCAATCTTGCTCAGCGGCCTCGTTCTTTCTCATCATTGCCGAACCGCTGCATGGAGCGTCGAGGATGATCTTGTCGAAAGTGTCGCCGAAGTGGACGTAGGAGAAAACAAAGTCGGTGGAAGAAACGATGATGTTTCCACGACCCATTCTCTCGACGTTCTGGGACATTTCTTTGGCTCTTGGGTAAGAGATATCGTTAGAGATGATGCAGCCTTTTCCATTCATGGCGATTGAGCAACCGATGCTCTTTCCGCCAGGGGCGGCGCACATATCGAGGATGACGTCATCTTCTTCAGGTTTGAGGAAGTAGTTGACCATCATCGCGCTAGCATCCTGAATGCTATAGACGCCGGCAAGATAATAGAGGCTCGATCCGAAATCGTATTCCTCTTTGTCATAGTAGTAGGCGTGCTCAACAAAAGGGTGCTTTCTGACATTTGGGAAACGGCTGACGAATTCCTCATCGGTAATCTTGTCAGTGTTAATCAAAAGACAATGGGTGGTTTTACCCTCTTGGATAGCCTTTAGAAGGGACTGAATCTCTTCTTCAGGAAGGTATGGTGCTAGTGAACTCTGAAAATCCATCTTTTCTATTATAATAGAATCGGCCGAAAAAAATAAATAGGGTTGCAAATATTTTCATGAATTTTCAAGACCTCATCGGTAAAATGCATGCACTTTGAATATATATCCTTATTTAATAGGGAAAAGGTCAGAAAAAAATCGTCAATCGACATTCGTTTTTCTCTCAGCCAACGATTCATGAGGAAGCAATTTGTTGTCGGTTATAGGCTGTTGCAGTTGAAGAAAAAGGCATTTGGGGGTATTCTCCTAGCGTCGGGGAGAATGTCATAGACGTTCTCCAGTGGCGATTTTTAGAAGAAAAACATGAGAGTTCTTGTCCAAGAGGTGCTTAGGGCATCGGTAACAATCGAAGAGAAAGAGGTGGCCAAAATCGGCCGTGGCTTCTTGCTTTTTGTTGCTTTCACCGAGGGCGATGACAGGTCTATCGCTGAACGTATGGCCGATAAAGTCATGAAGCTCCGCATCTTCCCAGACGAGAATGGCAAAACGAATAAATCAATCTTCGACATCGGAGGGAACATCCTTTCCGTCAGTCAGTTCACTTTGTACGCTTCGGCAAAAGAAGGAAACCGCCCATCCTTTGTGAAAGCCATGCACCCAGATCAGGCAAAGCCTCTATTTGCCTATTGGAATGGCCTACTCAGAGAGAAATTCCCAGAGTTAGGGGAAGGCGTTTTCGGTGCTGACATGAAAGTCGAGCTCGTTAACGATGGCCCATTCACTTTGTGGCTCGATAGCGATGAGATCTTTGGAGGCAAGCAATGAAAAAGAAAGTCCTCTTAGGTCTTAGCGGTGGTGTCGATAGCGCAATCGCAGCCCATAAGCTCCTTGAGCAAGGTTACGATGTAACCGGCGCTTTCATGCGCAACTGGGACTCCCTGACAAATGATGATATTCTCGGCAATCCGACACTGGATGAAGGGCAGTGCACGCAGGAAAAGGACTGGCAGGATGCACAGGATGCTGCGAATCTTCTCGGTCTGCCGCTTCTGAGGATCGATTTCATTGAGGAATACTTCCAGAAAGCCGATCTTCTGCCTGCTATCGTGCAGGAAGCCGGTACCAATGAAGTCCTCATGCTGGCGTATATGAACAAGATGGGGTTTACTATCTTTCCAAACCAACAGACCTCAAGAAAGACCAGACTTATTTCCTCTGCGATTTGGATGAAAGCCAGATCGAGAAGTGCCTTTGGCCAATGGAAGACATCACCAAGGTCGAAGCAAGGGAAATCGCCGACAAACTCGGCTTAGATGAGGTCGCAGGCAAACACGGTTCGACTGGCGTTTGCTTCATCGGGGAAAGACATTTCAGGGAATTCCTTCAGAATTATTTCCCTGCCCATAATGGCAAAATCGTCGATATCGAGAACGGCAAAGTCCTCGGTGAGCATATCGGCGTCCTTTATTACACGATCGGCCAAAGAAAGGGCCTAGGCATCGGAGGAGTGAAAGGGGAGCCTGACACCGCCTGGTTTGTCGCCAAGAAAGACGTCCAGAACAATATCCTTTACGTTGGCCGTGGCGAGGAAGATGAACACCTCAATAGCGATTCCTGCACCCTTAGCCGTCTCAACTGGGTCGGACCTAGACCAGATGAGCCTTTAAAGTGCTTCGCAAAGTTCAGGTACCGCCAGGTCGATAATCCGATAACCATCGAGCTTTCTGGCGATGAGGCCACATTGACTTTCGACCACGTCGTGAAAGCTGTTACCCCAGGCCAGTGGGCGGCGATCTACGCCGAAGATGGCCGACTTCTCGGAGGAGGAATCATCGAGAAGACTTATTACAAAGGAAAGAGACAGGACATTTAGTTTTTTCTTTATAGAAAAATCTAGAGCCCATTTGTATAATTCTCCTGTAGGATAAGCAAAGTTTCCTTATAGAGAGGGCCTCATGGTGGAAAAGCCCAGGAAACACGCCACTTATCTGAAAATGTGAGCAATGTCACCGTGCTTCGCGTTAAGAAGAAATCGAGTGCACCCCGTGTGAAGAAGGATGGTACCGCGCGACACCGCGTTCCTTCGCAGGGTGTTTTATTTTGTTTAGGGGGTTATTTATGAAACCACTTACCGGCATGGAAATCCGTAACCGCTGGATCAAATTCTTCGAATCAAAAGGACATAAGAACGTGCCTAGCGTCTCGCTCGTCCCTCATGGCGATAAATCGCTTCTTTGGGTCAACGCAGGCGTCACCGGCTTAAAGAAATATTTCGATGGCAGCGAGATTCCTGCCAATAGACGTCTGACGAACGTCCAAAAGTGCATCCGCACCAACGACATCGAGAACGTTGGCCATACCGCCCGTCACCATACCTTCTTTGAGATGCTTGGAAACTTCTCGATCGGTGATTACTTCCGCGATGAGGTCATTCCGTGGGCTTTCGAGCTTCTTACTAATGAAGAAGTGGGCTTTGGTTTCCCAAAAGAGAAACTCTATATCACTTATAACCCAATGGACAAAGCCTCCCTTGAGCTTTGGATCAAACAAGGCATGATCCCAGACCACATGATTCCTCTCGAAGGCAATTTCTGGCAGATCGGCGAAGGCCCATGCGGACCAGACACCGAGATGTTCTTCGACCGTGGCGAGAAATATGACCCAGAGCACCGCGGCGTCGAAATGCTTAAGAACGATGAGGAGAATGACCGTTATATCGAGATCTGGAACATCGTTTTCAGCCAGTTCAACGCAGTTAATGGCGTCAAGAGAGAAGACTACAAAGAACTTCCATCCAAAAATATCGATACCGGCGCAGGTTTAGAGAGATTCGCCTGCATTTGCCAAGAGACCCCAACCAACTTCGAGACCGACCTTTTCATGCCGATCATCGAAGCCGTCATGAAGCTTTCTGGCAAAGAATACGCTGAGCCAAACCTCATGAGCTTCCGCGTCATTGCTGACCACATCAGATGCCTTACCTTCGCCCTTAGCGATGGTGCAATCTTCTCTAACGAAGGACGTGGCTACGTCTTAAGAAGAATCGCCCGCCGCGCCATGAGATATGGCCAGAAACTTGGCATCAATGGGGCTTTCCTTTATAACCTTGTCGATATCGTCGTCGAGAAATACGCCGACTGGTATCCAAATCTTTCCGAAAAGAAAGACCTCGTCAAGAAGATGATCCTTGGCGAAGAGAATAAATTCAGCCAGACCCTCATGGTCGGTGAAAAGAAACTCAAGAAGATCGTCGAAGAGAAAGGCATGATCTCTAGCGAAGACGCCTTCCTTCTTTATGACACCTATGGCTTCCCAAAAGACCTCACCTCTGAGATGGGTCTTGAGCTTGGCGCCAAAGTCGACCTCGATAACTTCGATTCTTTGATGGAAGAGCAGAGGAAGCGCGCCAAAGAAGCCCGTGGCCAAATAGATTCCTTCAAGAAGCAATCCAAAGACCTCATGGCCTTCAAAGATAAGAGCGAATTCCGCTACGACTTAGAAGAGTCCAATACCAAAGCCCTTGGCTTATTCAAAGACGGCGTCCGCGTTTCTTCCATTGATGAAGAAGGCGAAGTCATCTTCGAAGAAACCCCATTCTACGCTGAGATGGGTGGCCAGGTTAGTGACAAAGGCTTCGTCTATGGCGAAGGCTTCGAAGGCGAGATCGTCAGCGTCAGCAAAGCCCCAAATGGACAGCATCTCCATGAGATCGTCATGAAATACGGCACCATCAAAGAAGGAGACAAAGTAAACATCGTCCTCGATAAGAGGAGACGTCACCTCATTGAGCGTAACCATAGCGCGACCCACCTTCTCCATAGTGCCTTAGGCAATATCTTAGGCGAGCACGTCGATCAACGCGGCAGCTTCGTCAACGAAGAATACTACAAGAAAC
>CADCDV010000032.1:0-1982 GCA_902800255.1 uncultured Erysipelotrichaceae bacterium
CATCGAGAGGACAGGAAGGATGATGGATCTGAAGTAGACTGGCGAGAAGTATCCAACCGATGCGGATTCCGCAAGAGGAGGGAGAACCTGCCAGACATATCCAAAGAGATATTGAAGAACGAAAGCGTACACGAAGCTTGGCACTGAGATGACAAGCATGATGAGGACGTTAAGGACGTGGTCTTCCCAGTGGTTCTTACGAAGAGCCATGTAGATGCCAAGACCCAAACCGATCGGAACGCTGATGAGCATCGAGTAGATGTTCATGAGGACGGTTGGCTGAAGGTGGTTGCCTAAAATATCAGCTGGGGAAGAGAGCCATTCAATCTTGTAGGAATAACCGAATGGATGGTCGGTTCCGCTGAAGAGGTTTTTGATGAAATTGCCAAGCTGCATGAGGATAGGCATTGGGACGTAACTGAACGTGCCGTCATCGTTAATGATTTTGAGATAACGTCCCTGAGCGACCATGCTTTCGTAGAAGACAGCAGGGTCTTTCATGCCGGAATCAGGGTTGAGAGGGAGAAGACGGACGAGGACGAAACAGATAAGGAAAATGACGAGGAAGGTGAAAACCATGAGAAGCAAACGCTTGCCAATGTACTTCAAAGTATCAATGGTGCTTTTGTTTCTCCAAAAGTTAACAAACCCTCTTCCAAACCTTTCTAAAAAAGGACGATCGGATTCTAATACCAGCTCATCTGAGTGGGCATTAGAAACATCGAGCGATTTTTTCTCGAGGGTCGTATCCTCGAGCTCAATATCTTTCTTTTTCTGTTTCTGTTCCATAAGTTGATGAATGTTTCTTTTAACGCAATAAGCGCAAGGGCGCCTTTCTTGGAGGAAAGGACACCCCTGCGACTAGATGAATATCCAACTAACCGTGAGATTAGTCTTCGTAGGATTTGTAGATGTTGGCGAGGTCGTTGTTGTGCTCTTCGCAGAACTTCTTCCACTCTCCATCATTGAAGTTGAAGTTGAGGAAGCGGATTCCGCCATATCCAATAAGGTTGATATAAACCTTGGTGGCGTTCTCGGTCTTTAAACCAAGGAGCGAGGAGGTACCACGGGCGACAAGTGGGATGCACTCGTAGCGGTTGATGATGGCGGCCTCAAGTCCGGCAAGGACGTTGAGCTTGCGGTTATGGCAGGCGAGGTAATCTTCGTACTCGTCATCGCCTTCCGCGATTTCGTCACCGTATCTTGCTTCGTTGCAGTCTTCGCTGTCGATCATGTAGCTGTACCAGGCGTGGATGGATTTCCATTCGCTGCCGGAGTCGAACTTACCATCTTCGTCGGTGTCGGTCTGGTCGATGGTGCCGTCACCGTTGGCGTCAATGCCAACATAGGCGGTGTCTTGTTTGCCAGCGAAACCGTATTCGCAGCAGTTGGTGAAGTCTTTCTTGCAGTAAACCTCCATTAAGCCATATGGGTTGATGGCAGCGCCGCCCCAGATGGAGAAGATCATAGATGAGCACTTTACTGATCGGGAGTCGCTTGAAGAGTCTATGCGCCTCTACGAATCTCTGGATTCGGGAACGCCCTTTGTGGTGAAGGTAGCGGAGAAAGAGAAGAAACATAGACACGGAATTCGATGTGGATTTCGTCGTTTGGTAAGAGGTGTCCTTGTGCTGTGGACTGAAGTTCCTCTTTTAAGCCAAGGGTGACGTACTCGACAGCAAGGGCGTGGTTGAAACCACAGGAGCTTTCCAAAAGTGGGGTATCCTCACCGGCGATTGTGGTCTTGCCGAGTTTGCCATAGACGAGGTTATAGACGCTCTTGCCCTGAGCGGTGTCTCTATAGGTGGCACCGGTGCTGTTGTTAGCGAGGTAGAGGTCATTGAGAAGGCCTGTGAAGCCTTTGGAACCAGAAGTCGCGCTGGAGGCGAACTCTTTCCTATCAAGAGATAAGGAGAGACCCTGACGGAAGTTCTTGTTGGTGAGAACGGTCTTGTTCTTGCCATTTCCATCAAGCTGCTGAC
>CADCDV010000032.1:2002-8308 GCA_902800255.1 uncultured Erysipelotrichaceae bacterium
CTGAAGGAGATCTTCTGGGTGTAGGATTCGTAGGTTGTGGTGCAACGTCCGCTGGTACCGTAGTTACGGAAGTCGTTGACGGTGAGGTCGATGTCATCAAGACGTCCGGCTAAGAATTCGGCCATTGCGGATTCATGCTTCTGGATGATCTTGGTCTCGATCTTGTCCATCTGGAACTGGCCAGTGTGTTTGCCATCTTTGTAGCCATACCAATTGTCGTTACGGACGATGGAGATCTTGTCACCGGCGGTGAAGTTCTCAAGTTTGTATGGGCCATAGGACATGTAGTTCTCGGCTTTGTTGGAAGCGTAGGTTGTAGCCCAGCTATTTCCACCAGGAAGCTTCTGAGCGAGCTTGTCATATAACTTGACGTTGACGAGCCAGTTGCCAGTAAGGGCGAACTTGAGGTTCAAAGCGGTGATGGAACGGCTGAGGTAGAGACGGATCTTGTAGTCGCCAAGGGCCTTGATGCCGACCTGGTCGAAGTCGATTGGATCGCCTTCGTAGGTGTAGACATAGGTGAAGAGTGGCATCTTCCAAGCCCAAGTCTTGGTGACGTCTCCCCTGCCACGTCCGAATGCGCTGACGACGGCTTTGAGGTCTTTCTCGAGAGCGTCTCTGGAGTAGTTCTCGATGTTGCTATCCACCCAGCCATCTTCGGTGTTCTTGATGGTCTTGATGTAGTCTTTCTGATTGAGGTAATTGGTGAAGCCATCATTGAAGACGTCAAGCTCGATGTCGACGTTCTGTTCTTTGATGAGGTTGCTGCTGACGCGGTCTGGACGGCCAACCTTTTCACTTGTTGGATCGCTTGGATCGACTGGGCGGTAGACGGTGTCCCAGCTGGTGTCTTCGCGGTGATCCTTGTACCACATCATGTAGTAGGAATAGCCCATGATGATTCTCTGAGCCTGAAGTTTGACGCCATAGTCATCTCCGAGCTGATCGAGAATGGTGTAGAAGGTGGTATCGGCATCACCACCGACGGTGGTTAAGTAATCGGTGTATTTGCCAAGGTTAAGGAAGTAGAAGCCGGAATCATCCGGGACCTCTCCTTGATCGTTCTTATATTTGTAGAATGGCTCGACGGTCTGACGGCCTTGCTTGAAGTAGTTCTCAGCGTTGCAGAGAACGAGGTTGCTTCCGAAGTAGCCATCAGCGCGGTAGTTGGCGAATTTTGGGGAAAGCTGACGTTCCATGGAATCGACGTAGTCTTTCGAGGTGATTGGGGTTCCATCTTCCCAGCAAGCGGCTTCGTTGAGGGCGATATCCCAAGCCATACCGGCGGTTGGGTTGCCTTCGTAGTAAGTATCGATTTCGCCATCGGTAAGTTTGTCGACGGCATCGACTGGCATTTCGCTGGCCATTTCGGTGACGAACTTGTAGCCGTTCTTGGTGTCGTTGAGGATGCAGTCATAAAGACCCATCTCGCAGAAACCGCTGACGTAGCCTTCATCACTGGTTTCCCAGTTGTGGACGTTCCAGGTCTTTGGTGAGGTGGAAAGATAGGTGTTGTAGGTGTAGCCGGTTTCGACAGCTGGTTGTGACCAGCCACATCCTGCAAGGAAGCCCATGCCCATAAGAGCACCGGCACCCAAGATAAGAATTTTCTGTTTCTTCATTTTTTTACTCCTTTTATCGCAGCCAAAGGGGACCCATTAAGATCCCCCTCGGTTTTTTTGTTGTTGATTAGGCAAGGATGCCAGGGTTGTCATTGGCAGCCGCAAGAGTCGAGAAGTCGAAGGTTGTGCTACCAATGTTAGAGATGGTGAATCTCATCATGAAGTAGTTGGTCTCGATATCGCTGAATGGAGCGTACATCAAGAATTCGGCAACGATTTCGTTTGTAGCAGTATCAATGGTGATGCCTTTGTATCTGCTGGATCTGGAGTAAGCGTGTTGTCCGCCATCACCCCATCCATCAGTAGCGCCGCACCAAGTATTGGCCCAATCTTTGAGGACACCATAGGTGGTTCCGCCAAGGAGTCCGAAGATCTGCTGGGCAAGAAGGTTGGTCTGAGTGGTGCCTTCGTTATCGCCAACGTCACCGGCGAAGGTGACTTTGGTTCCATTGGTCTTCTTGCTGGTCCAGTTGGTGGAGTTAGCGCCAGCGGCGGTGATGTTGTTGGCAGCCATGTTCTTGACTTCGGCTAACTGGAAGACATCGGTTGTGTTAGCGATAGCAGCGCGGGCTGGAAGGACTTTGGCAGTCTGATCTGCGTTGTCGGCGAGTCTAGTGCTATATGCGGCACCGCTTTCGTTCCAGACAGCGGAGATATCGAAGAGCGAGTAGTCGCTCGCAACGGTGAAGCCGGTTGCGGTTTGAGTAAGCTCTTTGCCTTTGTATTCGGTGTAGATACCGGTTGAAGTGTATTTCTCAGTGATGACGGCGTCGGTTGTTCCGAAGAAGTTGGCAGCGGCATCGACAGGGATCTTGTTCTCGGCTGGGGTGTACTTGGTATCAGCAGAGCTGGAATCCTGGACTGAGTAAGCCTCAACGGTGAGGGTGAAGTTGCCAGCGGCGTGAGCAGCAGCGAAGGCAGTGACGATTTCGTCAGAGGTGATCTTCTCTGGGATGTAGCTAGCGTCGGTAAGGGCTGGGGTCATCCAAGCGAGTTCGGTGCTGCCGATCTTGGAGATCTCGATGGTGCAGTAGACGTCGTGGTCGTTATCGTCGCCAACGTAGATGTCGAAGGTGGCGATATCTGGGTTGCCATCGATGTTGATGTCTTGGAAGCTCTTGAAGGCGGCGCCGTAGAATGGAACGACGTTGCCATAGGTGTCTTTGACTTCACCGATGCCAGCGGACCAGGAGAGGCTCTCAGCGAAGGAACCGCTCATGAGAAGGACATCGTCGCCATCTAAGCTGACATAAGAGGAATCAGCTGGGTCAATCTCAAGACCCATGGTGATGTAGTAATAGTCGTAGCTGCTGAGGATACCAGGTTCGAAGACTGGAACTGGGGTGTGGTTTGGACCCTCAGAGATGTAGCCAGAGTAGCCATTGCCATCAGAGAGTTTGGCAAGGATGAAGCTATCTGGATCGCCATCCTTGTCGAGAGCGAATGGGTCATCTGGATCAAAGACGACAGAGTATCTGGCGTTGTGGGCGATTTCCCAAATGAACTCGAGTTCGCCGGCGGTGTTTTCGCCATAGACATCGACAGTGAAGTTCTGTGGATCATTGTCAAGGGCGGAGAAGAAGCCAGTCATCTTGTACTGATCGTCGCTAAGGACAGTGACGTCGAGTTTGGTGACGAGGCCACCAGCGGTGACGGTGATGTAGAAGGTTCCGACTTCGGAGCCTTTGATCTTGTGGCCGTCGATGGTGATGGATTTGGCATTGGTGCTAAGCTCGAAGGTCTTGTCGGTAGTTCCATCCTCATATTCGATGCTGATGAAGTTATCGAGGTTGAGCGCGATGTTCTCCTGTAAGTATGGGATTGTTCCTTCACGCTTGATCTTCGTAGGGGTTTTGTCAGCGGCGGAAGCTGAAGCGGAAGCCTCAGTGCTGTCGCTTGTACCAGTCTTGTCCGTTCCGCAGGAGCCTAACATTGCGAGTGCAGCTGTGGACAGAAGCATAAGCTTGGTTGCAAATTTTTTCATAAGTGTCTGCTCTCCTTTCTTGAAAGAGTGAGGTTAATATAGAACACATAAGCCAATTTTCAATAATTATTTTATTTTAAATAAAAAGGCGACCGAGGCCCTTTCGGTCTTTTTAGAAAAGACATGTTTAGAGAAAGTGCAGGTTTTTGTACATTTTGAGGTGCATTTCCCCTCTTGTAAGCGGTTTCATCATATACGCGTGTTAAATTCAGTGTTACTGAATGAGCCTTTACGATTGTCCAAAAAATCGGTAAGAAATTCCCAAATGGGACACGCATATAGAAAGAACGCGTGGGCGCGCTTTCGTCATTTAGGGGGTATTCACGGAAGGCGAAAATGGGTAATATGGTTTGGTCAAATGGCACCGAAAAGCATCTACGAACAAGTCGCTGAAACAGCCAAGAAAACGCCTTTCGCAAAGGCGATCGTTTTCGAAAACAAGAAATACAACTACTACCAATTCGGGAAGGAGATTTTAAAGGCCGCCGGAAGGCTTACCGCTTTAGGTATCAAGCCTCGCGAGGTCGTCACCGTCCTTCTCCCAAACTGCCCTGACAGCGTCTTCATCTTCTATGGCCTTAGCGCGATCGGCGCGATCCCATATAACATCCACCCTCTCACCCCTGGACCAACCGTTGCGAAGATGATGAAGAAGGTGGATTCCCACTACTGCATCTCGCTTATCAATAACGCCCACGAAATATGGGAATCGATGCCAAACGATGTCAAAGTTATTGGCGTCAATCCATACGTCGGAATCAGCTTCTTCAAAGCCTCCTATCTCAACTATTTAGGCAGGAACACAGAAGGCGTCATAAAGTACTGGAAAATCAAAGGAACCCCTGCAATTCCCCTCTATTCTCCACAAAATGAGAAGGAAGACGCCGTCTATCTCAACACCGGCGGAACCAATGGAGAGCCTAAGGTTGTACGTATCTCAAATGAGTCAATGAACCACATTGGTGCGAACTCATATCAGCTCATTGGTGGCAAGGTCGCCGACATCGGAATCATGACCGCTGTCCCAATGTTCCACGTCCTTGGTTTAGGCATGGCCATCCATGTTCCTTTCTCGGCGGGCGCTAGTGCTTGCCTTATCCTCAAATTCAATACGAAAGAGGCTATCAATCATATGAAGAAAGGTAACGCCAACGTCATTATCGGCGTGCCTGCTTTATATAACGCTTTACTCAGTCGCGACAAGTTCTATGGACCTCATCTCAAGAAGCAGATCGTCGCCTATCTTGGCGGTGATTTCTGCCCGATGAGCCTCATCGAAAGATGGAACGGCGCGATGGAGAAATATGGCTCAAAAGCCAGGCTCTATGTCGGTTATGGATTGACCGAAACCAGCACCGCTTGTAACGTCAACACCTTTGGTGGCCGTAACAAATATGGCTCCGTTGGCAAGCCTCTCCCAGGTGTCTTAAACAAGATCGTCGATCCAGAGACCGGAGAAGAACTCCCAGCCGGCAAGTATGGCGAGATCCTCATCGGAGGACCATCCGTCATGAGCGGTTACTTTGGCGACGAAGAACTCAACAAAAAGACCTTATTCTACGATAAAGATGGAACTCCATGGCTCCACACGATGGACTATGGCTGCATCGATGAAGATGGCTACCTCTACTTCAAACAAAGATTAAGAAGAATCGTCAAAATCAACGCGGAAACCCTTTGCCCAAGCGATGTCGAAGAAGTCGTCAATTCGCTTCCTGGCATCTATGAGTCATATTGCTATGGCGTGGCTAACAAACGAAAAGGCAACGTCTTTAGACTCCTTGCCGTTATTAGAAGAGGCGACCATCCATGGTCCGAAGAAGAAGCCGAAAAAGTCATCAAAGAGGCTATCAAGAAGTCGCTTCCTCCAGCCTATTTCCCAGACAAGATCATCTTCATGAAGAAGCTTCCTAGAACCCCAATCGGTAAGATTGATATCTCTCAAATCGAAGGGGCCGAAGTTAGATAACTTAGTGCTCATCGCTACTTAAGCGATTTATCCCAAATACACTTTTTAAAGTGATAAACTTACCAACATAAGTTTTATGGTTTGGTTTTACGAATTCTTACATTGGCTAACTGGAAAGATGGAAGAACCACACATGTTTGGTTGGTTCCACCTCATGATGATTGCAATCGTCATCGCCACTACTGCCCTCTATATCATCCTTTGGCGAAAAGCCGATGAGAAAACTTATAGGAAGGTCATCTTCTGGACTTGGATCGTTCTTGTCTTTTTGGAGTTACTTAAGCAGCTCACGATCAACTTTGTCTATAACGAAGCCGACCCCGCTTTGTCCACCTTCGATTATTATTGGGACCACTTCCCATTCCAGTTCTGCGCGGTGCCGCTATACACCTACCCTCTTGTCGCCTTCCTTCCAAACAAAGGAAAGGTCTCAAATTTCATTTGGGAGAGTCTTGTGGGATTCACCGCTTGTTTCATCACCATCGGTGGTTTAGCCACTCTCATCTACCCTGAGCAAGCCTTAATCGACACCATCGTCATCAACATCCAAACCCTCACCTACCACGGCCTCATGATCGTTGCTGGTATATACACCGCTGTGTGGCTTGGAAAGAGATTTAACCTCAAAATCTATAGCAAATCCCCTGTAACTTTCATTGGCTTCGTCATTGTTGCCATGATTCTTAACATCACTTTCATCAAGGGAGGAATCATCGCTGAAGGCACCACCT
>CADCDV010000033.1 GCA_902800255.1 uncultured Erysipelotrichaceae bacterium
AATGGCGTCAGCGCCATTCTCGGCTAAGGTCTTAGCACCTTCGTAAGTGGCGACGTTGCCAGCGATGATATCGATAGCAGGGAAGGCTTTCTTAAGGTCTTTAAGAGCCTCAATGACGTTTTTGCTATGGCCATGGGCGCTATCGAGGATGAAGAAGTCGGCTCCGGCTTCGGCAAGGGCTTTCGCTCTTTCAAGCTTCTCGGCATTGATGCCAAGAGAGGCGCCGACGATGAGCTTGCCATTCTTATCTAAGTTGGCGTTTGGATAATCGTCTAAGGAAACGACTGTGTCTTTGACTTTCTTGATCTCAGCGGCTTGCGCTTCGATGGACATGTTCTTATGGATGACGCCGACACCGCCGTTTTCGGCAAGGGTGATGGCCATCTCATGTTCAGTGACGGTATCCATGGCTGCGCTTAAAAGCGGAACATTGATGTTGATGCGCCTGCTTAGGCGGGTTTTGAGACACACCATGTCAGGCGTGATCTCGCTATACCTTGGGATAAGAAGAACGTCGTCGAATGTGAGACCGAATCCCACGATTTTGTCGTCGAATTGCATCGAAGCCACCTCCTTGTGTAATAAAATTCTTTACTGGCTTTTTATTACGACACATTATACATTCCATATAATGGAAGGACTATTTATTTCTTCATGTAAGCGGTTCCCACTTATTTTATTTCCACTCAAAATCACAAATGTTTTCCAAAAAATCATCCGTCTTAAAAAGAAGAGAAAACTAAATAAAAAGTCGCATTTTTACAAGTTGTCGTAAACAGTGCCAAAAGTTAAGGTTGCATCGCAATTGCCGCTTTACTTTCATGAGGCATGAAATTAAGGGGTTTTCCTTCACTCCAAACAAGAGAAATTCCACGAACCATCGAAAGAAAAGAATCACAGAAGCTCACAGGTCTTCATCCAATCTCAAACACTCAGAAAATGGACAAAAGCAGAAGTGGTTTTCTTGACCGAATTACCGTTATTTCAGTGCCAAATCAAAAATATGGACTAAACCTCTTCATGCGTGTGAACATTTATTGCAAAGGCGTATGCCTAGGCCTACAATATGACCTATAAACATAAGTTTTGTCCAGTAGGGGAAAACATTTGCCATTTTTTGAAAGCGCTTTCACCTATAGAATGGACACAAACACAAGGAGTTACCAAAAAAATGGAATATTTCCCTTTCGTCAAACAGGTCCAATACAAGGGCCCATCCTCAACTGAACCATTCGCGTTCAAGTACTATGATGCCAATCGCATCGTCTGCGGCAAGCCAATGAAAGAATGGATGCCATTCGCCATGGCTTGGTGGCACAACCTCGGCGCTGCCGGTACCGACATGTTCGGCGGCAACACCATGGACAAGTCCTGGGGTGTCGACAAAGACAAAGACCCAATGGGCTATGCCAAAGCCAAAGTTGATGCTGGCTTCGAATTCATGCAGAAGATGGGCATCGAATACTACTGCTTCCACGATGTCGACCTCGTCCCAGAGTGCGACGACATCACCGTCATGTACCAGAGACTCGATGAGATCGGTGAGTACCTTCTCAAGAAACAGAAGGAAACCGGCATCAAGCTTCTTTGGGCTACTGCCAATGCCTTCGGACACCGCCGTTTCATGAACGGTGCTGGTTCCAGCAATTCCGCCGAAGTCTATTGCTTCGCCGCCGCTCAGATCAAGAAAGCTCTTGAGCTCTGCGTCAAACTCGGTGGCAAAGGCTATGTCTTCTGGGGCGGACGTGAAGGCTATGAAACCCTTCTCAACACCGACGTCAAGTTCGAAGAAGAGAACATCGCCAACCTCATGAGAGTCGCTCGTGACTATGGCCGCAAGATCGGCTTCAAAGGCGACTTCTACATCGAACCAAAACCAAAAGAGCCAACAAAGCACCAGTATGACTTCGACGCCGCGACCGCCATCGGATTCCTCCGCAAATACGGTCTCGACAAAGACTTCAAGATGAACATCGAAGCCAACCACGCCACCTTAGCTGGCCACACCTTCGAACACGAACTCCGCATCTCCGCCATGAACGGCATGCTCGGTTCCATCGACGCCAACGAAGGCGATATGCTCCTCGGATGGGATGTCGACAGATTCCCAGCCAACGTTTACAGCGCCACCTTCGCCATGCTCGAAGTCATCAAAGCCGGTGGACTTACCGGTGGCTTCAACTTCGACGCCAAGACCCGCCGCGCTTCCAACACCTATGAAGATATGTTCAAGGCTTACGTCCTTGGCATGGATACCTTCGCTTTAGGTCTTCTCAATGCCGAAGCCATCATCAAAGATGGCCGTATCGACAAGTTCGTCGAAGGCAGATATGCTTCCTTCAAGACCGGCATCGGTGCCAAGATCCGTGACCACAGCGCCACCATCGAAGATCTTGCCGCCCACGCCCTTGAGACCAAGGTTTGCCCAGATCCAGGCAGTGGCGACGAGGAAGAGCTCCAGGAAATCCTCAACCAAGTCATGTTCGGTAAGAAATAATGGACCACTACATTGGCATTGACCTCGGGACTAGCGCCCTCAAGGCCTTATTCGTCCGCGAAGACGGAAAAATCTGTGCCAAAGCCAGCGTCCCTTATGATTGCTCCCATCCACACGAATTCTGGTCGGAGCAAGATCCTTCCCTCTGGTTCAACGCTTGCAAGCAAGCCATCAAAGAACTAGTCCGCGTCACCGGTGAAAGCCACGTCAAAGCGATTGGCATCGCCGGTCAGATGCATGGCCTTGTCATGCTCGATAAGGATGACAAAGTCCTTCGTCCAGCCATTCTCTGGAACGATGGAAGAAGCCAGGAAGAAACTGATTATCTCAACAACAACATCGGCAAGGCGAAGTTAACCGAATTAACCGGCAACATCGCCTTCGCTGGTTTCACCGCACCAAAAATCCTTTGGGTTCAAAAGCATGAGCCAAGCATCTTCGCCGCTACAAAGAAGATCATGCTTCCTAAGGATTATCTTAACTACATGCTTAGCGGCAAATTCGTCACTGACTACAGTGACGCCAGCGGCTTCTTGCTCTTAGACGTCAAGAACCGCAAATACTCCAAAGAAATGCTCGACATCTGCGGCATTACCGAAGAGATGATGCCAGAGCTCCATGAGTCTAGCGACGTCATCGGCACCCTCAAAGAAGAATTCGCCAAAGAGTTCGGAATCGAAGGGGAGTGCAAACTCGTTGCTGGCGCTGGAGACAACGCTGGCTCCGCTATCGGAACCGGAACCATCGGCGAAGGAAGATGCAATATCTCCCTTGGCACCTCCGGAACCATCTTCATCTCCTCATCCCATTTCTGCCCAGATGTTAAAAACGCCCTTCACTCATTCTGCGATGCTGCCGGTGCTTACCATCTCCTTGGTTGCACTTTAAGCGCCGCCAGCGCCCGTAAGTGGTGGTTAGAGCAGATCAGAGAGACCGAAGACTTCGCCAAAGACGAGATCGATGTCAAAGGCGCGAAGGAGAGCAATGTCTTCTTCATGCCATACCTCGCTGGCGAACGTTCCCCATATAACGATGTCAAAGTGAGAGCCGCTTTCCTTGGCCTCGATTCCACGACCACCAAGGCCGATATGTCGAGAGCCGTCATGGAAGGTGTCGCCTTCTCCCTCAAGGATTGCCTTGATGCCGCCAAAGAAGACGGCGCTTGCCCACAGATGGCCACCATCTCTGGCGGAGGCTTCCGCAGTGAGGAGTGGTGCCAGATCTTCGCTGACATCTTCGAAATCCAGCTTTCTAAGCTTGACGGCAATGAAGGACCATCCTTCGGTGGCGCCATCCTTGGCATGGTTGGAGATGGAAAATATGAGTCTTGCGCCGCTGCGGCCGCCAAGATCATCAAGAAAGCGAAAGTCTACTTCCCTAACGAAGCCAAGTTCGCTTACTACCGCGCCAAACACGCCAAATACAAGAGCATCTATCCTCTTATCAAACAGATAGAAGATTAAAGGAGACTTTATCGATGTCAGAGAAGACGGTCTCGTTTGAGGAGGGTCGCTCTAACAGAGTGAATTACCTCTATCATCAAGACGACGTGAATCTTACGTTTTCCGCCCATTTTCATGACAGCTTTGAGTTTCTTTATTGCTACGAAGGACTATTAAAAGTCTCGATCGACAAGAATGATTTCATGCTTCACGCAGGTGAGGCTGCCCTCATCCTTCCGAATCAGATCCATCTCTATGAGACGGTAGGTTCTTCGAAAAGCTACCTCTGCATTTTCTCTCCTGACCACGTCGATGCTTTTTACCCATCGACGGTCAAGGAGTGTGCAGTCAACCCAGTCTTCAAATTCGACAAATACCTGAATCTTTTAGAGGACATAAAGCACTCGGGCGACCCATATCTCATCCGCAGTGCTTTTTATTTCATCGCGAGCATCTATAGCAAGCTCCCGAAGATGCCAAGGGAAAAGAAGTTCACGACCCTTGTCGGTCAGGTTCTCTCCTATGTCGAGGAGAACTATAAGACGAACATCTCCCTTGATGACTTCTCGAAGAAAGTCGGATACGACTATCACTATCTCTCTAACGTCGTCAATGACGGCTTAAAAGAGAACTTCAGAAGCTATCTCAATCGTTTCAGGGTCCAAAAGGCCATCGAGCTCCTAAAAAGAGAGGATGTCCAAATCCAGGAAGTGGCAGAGGAAGTCGGATACGACTCACTTCGCACTTTCAACCGCAACTTTTTGAAAATTATCGGTAAGACCCCAAGGGATTACCGTGAGGAAATACTGGAGGAGAACAAATGAAAAAGCAAGTATTCAACCCTTATTTGCCATTAGATGAATACGTCCCTGATGCCGAACCTCATATCTTCGGCGACAGAGTCTACATCTATGGTTCCCACGACCGTTTCAACGGCCATGACTTCTGCGTCTTAGACCACATCACCTATAGCGCCCCAATCGACGATCTTAGCGATTGGCGTTATGAAGGCGTCATCTTCAAGAGAAGCGATGACCCACATAACGGCAAGAAGGGCAGAAGCCCTCTTTACGCCCCAGATGCCATCCAGGGCCCAGATGGAAAGTACTATCTTTACTACTTCGCCGCTTACCACAATGAGATCGGCGTCGCTGTCTGCGATACCCCATGCGGACAGTTCAAGCCAATCGGCTATGTTCACCACGCTGATGGCACCCATCTTGGAAGAAAGAAGGGCGATGGCTTCGCTTTCGACCCAGGCGTCTATGTCGAAGGAAATGACGTCTATCTCTACACCGGCTTTGGCCCAGTCCATTACCCACTTACCTTAGGTAAGCAGTCCAAAGAAGGTGCGACCTGCTGCAAGCTCGACAAAGACATGATGACCATCATCGGCGAGCCAAAGATCATCTGCAAGGTCAAGAGAAATTCCAAAGGCACCGAATGGGAAGGCCACGAGTTCTTCGAAGCCTCTTCCATGAGAAAGATCGGCAACAAATATTACTTCATCTATTCTTCCTTCCTCGGACATGAGCTCTGCTACGCTATCTCCGATAAACCAGATGGTGAGTTCCACTTCGGCGGCACCATCATCTCAATCGGCGATATCGGACTTGGAAACCACAAAGATCCAAAGACCGCGAGCAACTTCACCGGCAACACCCATGGTTCCATCCTCACCATCGGTGACAAGCACTATATCTTCTATCACCGCCAGACCAATAGAGACTGCTTCTCCCGTCAGGCCTGCGCCGAAGAGATCAAGATCGAGAAAGACGGTTCCATCAAACAGGTTGAAGTCACTTCCTGTGGCTTAAATGGCGGACCTCTCAAAGCAGAAGGCGCTTACCCAGCCTACATCGCTTGCAACCTCACTTCTCCAAAAGGCAATTGCTTCATGAGTCCATTCAAGTGCCATGGCAAGCCATACTTCACCCAGAGCAAGGATGAGAAACCAGTTCCTTATATCGCCAATGTCTATAATGGCGTCAGAGCCGGATGGAAATACTTTGACTTCAAGAACGAGAAAGTCGATTTCTCGATCACTATGAAAGGCAAAGCCGAAGGTTACTTCAAAGTCATGCTTGATGACAAAGAAGTGGGCAAGGTCGAAGTTAAGCCATCGAAGGAACTCGCTACCTACAAGTCCGAACTCAAAGTCGAGCCAGGCAAACATGCTTTATTCTTAGAGTATGTCGGCAAAGGCAAACTTGAGTTACACACCATCGCCTTTAACTAAGCGAAAACCTAAAATTAAGACCCTGTTTACAGGGTCTTTTTTCATTCCTAAACATTTATCTTGTTAAATATGTCGCATACGATATAATGTAGCCATGGAAAATAATCCTTAGAAGGTACCAGCCTCTCCTCAAGGAGCTTGATCTCACTTACACCCAGTACATCACGATGATGGTGATGTGGGAGAAGAGGAAAGTGAATGAGAAGGATTTGGTGGAAGCCCTCTACCTCAAGGCCAACACCTTGACCGAACTCTTAAAGAAACTTAAGAAGAAGGGCTACATCGATATTGAGAAGGACAAAGAGGATAAAAGGAACATCGTTATCGTCCTAACGGATAAAGGCCTCGCCTTAAGAGAGAAGGCCGTGAATATCCCTAGCTGCATCTATCAAGACCATTGGCTAAGCGATGAGGAATTCATCCTCTTCAAAGGATTACTCGACAAGATGCTTAAAGGGAACTGGTAAACAAAGGAGAAAAGCCATGAGCTCAATCTATGATTTAAATGTTACACGCGCGGATGGCAGCGAACTCTCGCTTAAGGAGTTTGAAGGTAAAGTCATCCTTGTCGTCAATACCGCGACAGGATGCGGATTCACCCCTCAGTACGCTCCAATCGAGGAGATGTATAAGAAATACCATGAGAAAGGACTCGAGATCATTGATGTCCCATGTAACCAATTTGCGGGCCAGACTCCAGGAAGCGATGAGGAAATCCATGAGTTCTGCACCCTCAAATACGACACCACCTTCCCTCAGATGAAGAAAAGCGACGTCAACGGTGAGAACGAGATCCCTCTCTTCAAATATCTCAAGAGCAAGAAAGGCTTCGAATCATTTGGCAAAGGACCAAAGGCCCTCATGATGAAAGCGGTCGCCAAAATGAAGGACCGCAAATACAAAGAGAACCCGGACATCAAATGGAACTTCACCAAGTTCGTCGTTGATAGAAACGGTGAGGTTGTTGCGAGATTCGAACCAACCATCGACATGAAAGAAGTCGAGAAGTGCGTTGTCTCTTTACTTGGATAAGAGAATTAAGGGAAAAAATTAACAGCCGATACATATATCCCAATTTAGGGGGAAACAAGAATGACCAACATCGAAAGAGTTTACGAGTTCCTCGAGAAAGCAGGAACCTACTACCTTGCCACCGTCGAAGGCGATCAACCTCGCGTAAGAGCCTTTGGCACTCAACTCCTCTACGAAGGAAAGCTTTATATCCAGACTGGCAAAATCAAACCGGTCAGCAAACAGATCAAAGCCAATCCGAAAGTCGAGTTATGCGCATTCAAAGACGGGCAGTGGTTACGTCTCTCCGGCGTCTTAGAAGAAGACGAGAGAAGAGAAGTGAAGAAAGCCATGCTCGACAAGATGCCTGAGCTTAGAGCCATGTATAACGAAGACGACGGCAATACCGAAATGCTTTACTTTAAA
>CADCDV010000034.1 GCA_902800255.1 uncultured Erysipelotrichaceae bacterium
TGATTTTATCAAGCATGGATTAATGTGTTAAATTTATGATCATAAGGGCTGTTAAGGGGAGTAAAAAGGGACGTCACCTTCGCCAATAGATAATGGCACCCAAGAAACATTCGTCCCTTAAAATCCCTTCCATTCCCTTAGAATCCCTTAAAATCCCTTAGAATCGTATACGTCAGCACATGCCATCCCCATCGAGGAACGGCAAACCGACTTTCAGCAAAGTCGTCTTAACACAAAAGGACACAGTGATGGCATAGTATCCCCCTTGGAGGCACTATCAGATGGTCATCAATAAGGTTTCGGTTCTGGGGCTGCTCACTTTGCAGCAGCTCGTTATCGATGCAAATGCCCAACAGTGCCATCAGTGGCACTATTTCGGCAGGTGTAGGTATTTCAATATTGTCGTCACAGGTAATAGTAGGCTGGATGGTCATCGGCACGATCTCCATGCAGCTCTCCATCTCGTTCTCAGAAGTAGCCTCGCAGCATGTCTCCTCCTCCACAGGTTCAGGCATGCAGCAGCTCTCTTCCACAAGTTCAACTCCACAGCACGTCTCCTCTTCCACAGTAGCAGGCATGCAGCAAGTCATCGCAGGTTGTGAATCCAGCATCTCGAAGACACTCAGCTTCCACGTCCCCGCCATATTGCAATGTATCAACGCAGGACTGCTCCCCATGATGACTAGCATCATCAGGAGTGTAATCACCAAAATGATTTGTCCAATTCGTTGATTCATAGCAATAGCAATGGCCTTTCTATCAAATTTTCCGCTGCAAAGATAGCGCAAATTTCTCAACCCACCAAATTTTAACCCCAAAAAATTCTTAATCCCCCTTTTTTGTCGTCATCCCTCCCCCATAAGCAGGAAAATAAACTCGAAAGGTGTCGACCAGCCCGAAACGTCCGTTGTCCGTTTTGTCACTCATCTACCCTATTTTTGACTACATACAAAGAAAATAAAACCAAAATTTGCTTTTTTTGCCTAAAAACGTTTGCATTTCTAAAAAAATATTTATATTTGCACCGTTGCTTCGCATCGTTATCCTGACTTCAGGGGACACGAAGTAAAGCAGTGAATATGTTGCTGGATTTCAGTGCATCTATAATCATCATTCGATGTTGTCCGAAAAAGTCGGAGACGTCAAACTCAGCGCCGAGGTATTCGGCATCACCGAGAAAAACGAACAAGCCATCCATGACGCCGTCGTCGCTCAAAGCGCCAACGCCCGTCAGGCTACTGCCAAAACCAAGAAGAGACACGAAGTCTCCGGTGGCGGCAAGAAGCCATATCGTCAAAAAGGTACCGGACGCGCCCGTGCGGGTAGCAGCCGCTCCCCAATCTGGGTTGGCGGTGGAACCGTCTTCGGACCAGATGGCAATCAGAACTACACCGTTTCTCAGAACAAGAAGGCTCACGCCCTTGCTATGAAGACCGTCCTCTCCCAGAAGGCTGCTAAAGGCCTCCTCGTCGTGGACAGCCTCAAACTCGCCAAGATCAGCACCAAAGCCATGGCCGAATCACTCAAGACCATCAAGGCTGAAGGCAAAGTTCTCTTGGTCGGAAGCGATGAGAAACTCGTCAAGAGCGCCACGAACATCGAAGCCCTCGAGGTCCGCGCCCTTAACAACATCAGCGTCTATGACATCCTTAACGCCAACACCATGGTGATCAGCGAAGAAGATGTCAAAGCGCTCGAAGGAGGACTTAAATAATGGCCGAAGAAAAGAAAGTCGCCGCCGAAAAGAAGACGGCTACCAAGAAAGCTCCTGCTAAGAAGGCTGCTCCTAAGAAAGAAGCTGCCCCAAAGGCTGAGGCCCCAAAAGCCGAGGCTAAGAAGGAAGCCCCAAAAGCTGCTAAGAAACCTATCGCTCTTCCAAATGAGCACGATTACAAAGTCATCTTGGAACCAGTCATCACCGAAAAGAGTATGGCTCTTCTCCAGAATGAGAACAAAGTGACCGTCAAGGTTGCTGATTGGAGCAACAAAGATGAGATCAAACTCAGCTTCCAGAGGCTCTATCAGGTCAAAGTCGTTGATATCAAGATTGTCAACGTCAACGCCAAGGAGAAATCCCGTGGCGGACGTTACAAAGGCTTCATCGGCGGCTACAAGAAAGCGATCGTCACCATCGCCGAAGGCGAGGCTGTCGACCTCTTCAAAGAGTAGGAAACACCCTTAAGACTTAATCCTTATATATAAATAAGAAAAATCTTAAAAAGAAAACCACTATAGGAGAAAAGAAATGGCAATCAAAGTTTACAAGCCTTATACCAAGAGCCGTCGCGCCATGCAGACCCTCTCGTATGAGGAAATCACCAAAGCCACTCCTGAGAAATCCCTTCTTCTCACCAAGAAACACACTGGTGGCAGAAACAATCAAGGAGTGATCACCTGCCGTCACCACGGCGGTGGCAACAAGAACCGTTACAGAATCGTCGATTTCCGTCGTAACAAAGACGAAATCCCAGGAACTGTCTCGGCGATCGAATACGATCCAAACCGTACCGCCTTCCTCGCCCTCATCACCTATGCTGATGGCGAAAAGCGCTACATCATTAGACCTAAGGACCTCAACGTCGGTGACAAGATCATCAGCGGCGAGGCCACCGATATCAAAAACGGCAACAACTTAGCTCTTAAGAACATCCCAGAAGGTACCTTCATCCACAACATCGAGCTTAAGCCAGGCAAAGGCGGACAAATGTGCCGCGCTGCCGGTTCCATGGCTCAGGTCCTTGGCGTCGATGGCAAATACACCATCCTTCGCCTTGCCTCTGGTGAAGTCAGAAAAGTCTTAAGCGTCTGCCGCGCTACAATCGGCATCGTCGGCAATGACGACTGGAACCTTGTCAACATCGGTAAGGCCGGTCGCAACCGCAACATGGGTATCCGTCCAACCGTCCGTGGTTCCGCGATGAACCCATGTGACCACCCTCACGGTGGTGGTGAAGGTAAGTGTCCTGTCGGACGCGATGCCCCACGCACCCCATGGGGAAAGAAAGCTATGGGCGTCAAGACCCGTCGCATCAAGAAAAACAGCACCCGCCTCATCATGAGACGTCGTAATGGTTAAGGAAAGGAGATCGAACACATGTCACGTTCTAGCAAAAAAGGCCCGTTCGTAGATGCTTACCTTCTCAAGAAGGTCGAGGATCTCGATAAAGCCGGCAAAAAAGAAGTCATCAAGACCTGGTCGAGACGTTCGACCATCTATCCTGCCTTCGTCGAGCACACCTTCGCCGTCTATAACGGCAAAGAGCACATCACCGTCTTCGTCACTGAGGACATGGTTGGCCACAAGCTCGGCGAATTCGCCCCAACTAGAAGATTCGAAGGCCATCACGGCAACAACGCCGGTGATCAGGCCAGCGGTAAGTAAGGAGTAAGCAAATATGGCAGAAACCAAAAAGAAAGCTACTGCGGAAGTCAAAGAAGAAGCCAAAGCGACTAAGAAACCAGCCGCCAAGAAGGCTCCTGCTAAGAAAGCCGCAGCCCCAAAGAAAGAAGCTGCTCCAGAAGCCGCTCCAAAGGCTGAAGAGAAGAAACCAGCCAAGAAGAAGGCTGAGGTCAAGGCCGAGCCAGTCAAGGCTAAGGTCACTGAGGCCCACGCCGTCGCCCGTGATGTCCGCGTCACCCCACGTAAGGTCCGTCTCGTTATGGATCTCGTCCGTGGCAAGAACGTCAATGAGGCCCTTGAGCTCCTCTTCCACGTCAACAAAGCTGCTAGCGACCCAGTCGCCAAGCTCATCAAGAGCGCAGCCGCCAATGCCACCAACAACTTTGGCATGGCCGGTGACAAACTCTATGTCGCCGAGATCCAGGCCAGCGATGGTGTCAGAATGAAACGTTTCGAACCACGCGGTAAGGGCGCAAGCTCCCCAATCATCAAGCGCACAAGCTTCATGAGAGTCACCGTGAAAGAAAGGTAAGGAGGAATATCAATGGGTCAGAAAGTTAACGCCGTCGGTCTTAGAATTGGTATCAACCGCGGCTGGGAAGCCAATTGGTATGCTTCCAAAAAAGACTACGCAACATTCCTTGGTGAAGATATCGCCATCAGAAACTTCTTAGAGCCAAAACTCAAGGAAGCCCTTCTCAGCCATATCGACATCGCGCGTGTCAAAACCGATTCCGAATACAAAGTCACCGTCTCCCTCTACGTCGCCCGTCCAGGTGTCGTCATGGGACAAGATGGTGCCAACACCAAACTTCTCAACGATGGTCTTAAGAAGATCGTCAAGAGTGGCAACCCACATCTTGAAGTCGTTGAGGTCAAAAACCCAGACGTCGATGCTACCCTCATCGGCAAATGGATCGCTTCTGAGCTCGAGAACCGTCAGTCCTTCCGTAGCACCCAAAAGAAAGCCATCCAGCGTATGAGAAAAGCTGGCGCTTCCGGTTGCAGAACCCAGTGCCAGGGACGTCTTGGAGGAGCTGAAATCGCTCGTCGCGAAGGTTACAAAGAGGGCGTTGTCCCACTTGAGACCCTCCGTGCGGATATCGACTTCGCCGCTGTCAGCGCTGCTACCGCCTATGGCCGTATCGGCGTGAAGGTCTGGTGCTGCAGAGGCACCAACAAGGTTGGCATCGCTTCCGCCGAAGAGAAGAAAGCTCCAAAAGCAGAAGGAGGAAACAGAAATGCTCCAGCCAAGTAGAACTAAATACCGCCGCCCACATGGCCTCAGCTATGAGGGTGTCGCCACCAAAGGCAACACGGTCGCCTTCGGTGAATATGGCTTAGCCGCGTTGGAAGGCACCTACATCACCGACCACCAAATCGAAGCCGCCCGTATCGTCTTATCACGTTACACCGACCGTTCTGGCAAGGTCTGGATCAGAATCTTCCCTCACCTCGCCTTCACCAAGAAGCCAGCCGAAGTCCGTATGGGTTCCGGTAAAGGTTCACCAGAAGGATGGGTCGCCGTCGTCAAGAAGAACAGAGTCATGTTCGAGATTGGCGGTGTCTCTGAAGAAGTCGCCATGAAGGCCCTTCGTCAGGCTTCCTTCAAACTTCCGATCAACTGCAAGATCGTTAAGAAAGGAGAATAAACATGGATATCAAAGAATTCCGCGAGTTATCTCCAAAAGAGTTAGACGAGAAGCTTGCTAGCCTTCGTCAGAAGCTCTTCGAGCTCTCCCGCCAAAGAGCGGTGGGACAGATCGAACACCCAGACGAAATCCACTATGTCCGTAAGGATATCGCCAAGGCCGAAACCGTGAAGCGTGAGAGAGCCCTCCACCTTCATGAGGCCAAATAAGAAAGGAGACCAATACCATGGAAGAAAGAAATAGAAGAACTTCTCTTCAAGGGGTTGTGACCGGAACCAAGATGGCCAAAACCATCATCGTCACCGTCAGCACCAAGCGTAATGATCCCCTTTACAAGAAGAGAGTCGGATACTCCAAGAAGTATTACGCTCACGACGAGAACGAGCAGGCCAAGCTCGGTGATGAAGTCACCATCATGGCTTGCCGCCCACTCTCCCGTCTTAAGAGATGGAGACTCGTCTCCATTGATAAAGCCGCTTTAGCCGGTGAGTCAGTCGAAGCCATCGAAGCCGCCCTCGAGAAGAAGGAAGGTTCCGATGAGATCGTCGCTGCCCCAGCCGAAGAAGCGAAAGCTGAATAAGGAGGAAACGGATAATGGTCCAGAATGAATCGAATCTCGTGGTCGCCGATAACAGCGGTGCCCGTATCGTCCGCATCTTCCGTCAGCTCGGCGGAGCCCGTATGAAGGTCTCCTCCATCGGTGACATCGTCCTCTGCGCCGTCAAGGACGCTGCCCCAAATGGAAAGGTCAAGAAGGGTCAAGTCGTCAAAGGCGTCATCGTCCGCACCAAGAGACAGGTCATCCGTAAAGATGGCTCCTCCATTGGCTTCGATGATAATGCCGTGGTCATCGTCGATGATGATCATAACCCACTCGGCACCCGTGTCTTCGGACCGGTCGCCCGTGAGCTTCGTGAAAAGGGATTCATGAAAATCATCTCCCTTGCCAGCGAGGTCTTGTAAGGAGAAGAGATATGAACATCAAAAAAGGTGATAAAGTCATCGTTCTCTCCGGTGATGACAAAGGCAAGCAGGGCACCGTTCAGAAGGTTTACCCAAAGCTTAACAAAGTCGTCGTCGAAGGCGTGAACGTCCACAAGAAACACAAGAAGCCAAACCAGAACGTCCAAGAAGGTTCAATCCTCGACATCTATGTCCCGCTTGATGCCTCTAAGGTCGCTCTCATTGACCCAAAGACAAAGAAAGCCACTCGTGTCCACATGA
>CADCDV010000035.1 GCA_902800255.1 uncultured Erysipelotrichaceae bacterium
ATAATTCTCATCTTCGCTAAATCGACATTACCTTTTTCGTCTAAATATTTATCATCAACGAGTAAGCGTTTAATGTTGCCGATAATTCCATAATCTTCTTTGAAACACTCTAAAGTGCATTCCATGGAATAAGGTAAATCCTCTAATATTGGAGCGTCCACAATTTCAGATTTACGCGCTCTCCAGCCGGTTTTTTCGAATTTTTTAGGTTCTTTACTAGCGGAAACAACCCTTCCAAAGGATGGAGAAGAGCCTGCTTTCTCAACCACCACCACATCATCGCCCGTTAAAGATGAGAAAGCCTTGGTCAGCTCTCCTTCCATATCTCTTGAGACATAAATCGATAAACCTAGGGACACCAAGGAGAAAACGATTATCAAAACCGAGAACAAGGTTCTCCCCTTCTTGGCTTTCAAAAGATGGTATCCGTGGCGGAGCCAACAAGAAAAAGGGAAATGCGGTTTGTTCTCTTTCTCAAGATTTGAAGATGGATAAGTGTCCTTGCTTGGTGATAAAGACTTTTCAAAACGGATCGAACCATCTTCAAGAAAGAGCAAGGCGTCTCCATATTTCTTGCTCCTCTCCAAATCATGGGAAACGAGAAGGACTAGTCTGGTTTTCGATATCTTTGAAAGCAGCTCATAAATGATTTCAGCGTTCTTCCCATCGAGGGCGCCTGTCGGTTCATCTGCCAAAACAAGGCTTGGATTGTTAACGAGAGCCCTTGCTAAAGCGACCCTCTGTTTCTCGCCGCCAGATAGGGTTCCGACCATCTGTTTTTCTTTGTCTACAAGGTTGCAGTTATAGAGGGCTTCCTTAACTTTTCGCTTAATCGTATTTGAATCTAATCTGCTTCCTCGTAATGGCAAGGCGACGTTATCAAAAACGGTCTCCAAACCTAAAAGATCATAGTTTTGCCGGATAAAACCGATTTTTGAAAGGCGAAAATCAGAGATATCTCCTTCCTTCATGTGACAGAGTTCTTTCCCAAGCGTCAGCACTTCCCCGCCGTACTTTGTGTCTAGTCCTGAGACGATTTCGAGGAGAGTGCTTTTACCACTTCCTGAAACTCCAACCACAACGAAAAGACCTTTCTCGGGAAGGGAGAATGAGACATCTTTGAAGATCGTCCTTTCTCCGAAGCTTTTATTGAGATGCTTGATCGTTAAAGCGTTCATTCGTCTCTTAACTCCTCCGTGAGAGGTCTCTTCGAAACAAAGCTCAAAGGAAGAGAAGAGCTAAATAGAGCGACGATTAACGCGAACACGATGATCCCGATAATCGGAAGGAAAGGCAAACCCAGAAACGAGAGGTACGGAATCTGGATTAATGAACCCATGCCAGTTTGGGTTTTGAGATAGAAAGAAAGAATCCTTTCCAAAGGAAAAGAAATCAAAAGAGCAAATATCGAAGCGAGGAAAGCATTAAGGAATCCTTCCCCCTCATACAAGAAGGAGCGGTCATTCTCACTAGCCCCTAGAGCCGAGAGGATGGCCGCTTGTTTCCTCCTTTCCATGAAAGAGGAATATGAGAGGGAGCCAAGGATGAAGGCGACGCCTAAAATCTCAATCACAATGAATGGGATTAGGCATCCTGAGAACGCATCAGTTAGAGCCATAAATGACTGATTGATCACAAGGGGGTCACTCATCAAAGAGAGGTCCCCGAACTTCATCCCTGCCTCCTCTATCCTCCTCATATCTTTTTCTTTGAAAAAGGTAAGGTATGAATATCCTGAATATTCCGATGACGAAGATGCTTCGTTAACGAAAGAAGCAACGCTGACAGGCTCTCCTCTAGCCCTAGAGATGTTAGGGAGTTTTGTCCTCACCATCTCTTTAGATAATGCAGGGTAGGAATAATAAACCCTTGGAACATTTAGGAAAGGGAATTCATGAACGACTCCAACGACCCTGAAGGAGAATGACAGCTCCACATCATCGCTTTCATTCCCTTCGCTGACTTTCGTTTTGCTATTTACCGAGAGGATTTTGCCGATGGCTTTTTCACCAAGGTTCTTTTCGAATTCTTCATTAACTAGAGCAAAGCTCATACTCTCACCTGCTGGAGCCTGCCCTTCGACAAGGAAAGACTTCGTTCGGTCTTTGAGACTAAGGTCATTTATCGGACAAAAAGAGATTGGGTCTTTTGGGAAACCATTACACTCATAAGCGTTATATGTCGGAAAGAAGAACGAATAGTCGTTCCCAATAGTGACATCGATTCCTTTGAAGGCCTGCACCATCTCTTTCTTGGTTGGTCTTAAAGTCCTACTCAGACTCAAAGGAGATCCTTCTATTGCGAAGGTCGTTTTTTTAGAAACGTTTGCGACCGTATAAAGGAGTGATGATGATCTTTCTTCCTCAAGCTTAACTTTGGAGCCGGAATAATAACCTAAAGACAAAAGGAGAACGGCGTATCCTAACGCCCCTACCACAAGCGACAAAGCATTCTTGAGTTTGTTGCCTTTGCAGTTATGGCCTAAGAACGAGGAGAGGAATCTGTAGTTCGACTTCTTCTTTTTTAGAACAAGCTTTTCATTTGTAGGTGGAAATGAGAGAGGCTTTGAAACCAATCTTCCATCGCTTAGTTCAATGATGTGATCAGCGTACTTCTTAACGATTGCCTCGTTATGGGTGACGAGTAACACGAGGATGCTTTTGGATAACTCCTTAAGTTCATCCATAACAATCTTCTCGTTCTTCTTATCCAGTGCGCCGGTCGGTTCATCAGCGAACAAAACGCTTGGCTCAGTGATGATGGATCTACATAGAGCGACGCGTTGTTTTTCGCCTCCGCTTAAGACCTTAGCCTTTTTGTTTTTATGCTCAAAAAGCCCGAATTTTTCCAAAAGAAGGTGAGATTTGCCAGAGATTTCTCGATTTTCATCACCTCTTAAGCGGAGAGGGAGTTCGATATTCTCAACGACGGTTAAGTCTTCCTCAAGGTTGAAATGTTGATATACAAAAGAGCATTCATACGACCTGAATGAGGCTCTATCTTTTTCTTTCAAGGAGGAGGTTTCTACGCCCTTATAGAAGACCCTTCCGTCAGTTGGTTTTTCCATAAGGGACATCAGGTTCAGAAGCGTGCTTTTGCCAGATCCACTTCTGCCCTTAATGGCCACTAACCCCTTGGAGGGAAGAGAAAAAGAAATGTTCTCTAAGACTAGAGAGTCGCCATAGCTTTTGCTCACATTCTCCAAGCGGTACATAAAAACCCCTCCACTTTTCATATAGAGGGGTTTCTCATTTTTTTCCGAAAATTATTTAATTTCGTCTTCGTGGTGGGCGATGACTTTCTTGATTCTCTGATTGAACTTGTCGCGGTCAATCATGATGACATTGCCGCATCCTAAGCACTTCACCTTGATGTCCGCGCCGACG
Source organism: uncultured Erysipelotrichaceae bacterium (assembly GCA_902800255.1). Lineage (GTDB taxonomy): Bacteria > Bacillota_I > Bacilli_A > RFN20 > CAG-826 > UBA4951. The sequence continues at coordinate 3,387 of CADCDV010000035.1, forward strand.
CGCACGATCTGGAAACGTTTGCTTCTAGCGGAACATGGATGAGGTTTCTTTAGCTCGACTTCGTCATAAAGTCCGTACTCTGGTATTACCATTACTTCTCCTCCATGCAGTGCGTTAGCCTTTTTATTACATAAAACGACATTAATAATCCGCTTGCGGAAGGGACCATCATCATTGATGACGGACGAGGGAGTTTCACAAGCGGTTCTTCCTCAGAAATAACGCAGACAAACTTATCTAAAGGAAGTCCTTCTTTCTTGGCTTTGTCTCTAAGGGATCTCGCTAAAGGATCGCCTGATGTCTGATTGAGTTTCACGATCTTGAGCTTGCTTGGGTCAAGGCGGTTGCCCATACCTAAGCAAATAATGAGAGGGATATCCTTCTCAACCGAGTATTTCATGAGGGCGACTTTGGCTTTGATGTCATCAACGCAGTCGATGAGGAATTCGCATTTCCCAAAATCTTTGTCCTTAAGGGTTTCTTCGGAAACGGAGAAGTTCATCGGAACGACTTCGGTATCTTGTCTGATGAGTTTGGCTCTTACGAAAGCGCATAACGCTTTTTGAGCGCCAACCTGATCGGCAGTGAAAAGGATCTGACGGTTGAGGTTAGATTCAGCGACCACATCCCGGTCGACTGCGTATATGTGTCCAACACCCGCGCGAACAAGCGATTCGAAAGCAGTTCCCCCTACTCCGCCTAAGCCAAAGATGGCAACGGTTTTCTCTTTGAGGGTTTTGACGGCTTCTTCACCAATCAAAAGTGAGGCTCTTGAATCAATTGTCTCGTTCATTCTCGATCACCTTCAATATATCTTCTAAGGAAGAAACTTCAACGGCAGGGAATTGATGCCTGAAGAAAGTGTCTTGGCGTTTCACATAGTGACGCGTATCTAATTTGATGTTCTCAATTACGGTTGGGAGTTCTTCTTTGCCTTCAACGTAAGGGATGAATTCCTTCACTCCGATGGCCCTGAATGCCGGAGCCTCTTCACCATATTTCTTAATAAGAGGAACGACTTCATTCTCTAGACCCATCTCAACCATCTTGTCCACTCTCTTATCAAGAGCAGGATAGAGGTCTTCCCTATCCTTTCTAAGAACGAAGAAAAGGGTCTTCTCTATCGGTTCATGATTCTGTTTTGAAAGGAGTTCGGTTTTGCTTGTTCCAGCAGCAAGGCAAATCATGATGCTTCTAAGCATGCGCTGCCTATTCTGATAAGGGATCTTCTCCGCTTCAGTTGGATCAAGCTTTTCGAGTTCTTCGTGAAGGGCTTCATTGGTCCAGGAATCATATTTAGACATGTCGGCATTCGAGGTGTCTAAAGACAAGTCATAGTCATATAAAGCCGCACGGATATAAAGGCCACTCCCACCGACAAATATAGGTGTTTTGCCAAGGCTTTTTAGTTTTTTGACGACATTTCTCGCGTCTTCTTGGTAGCGATGTATGTCATATCCTTCGGTAAGAGGAACGAATGAATAAAGGTGATGAGGAACTTCTTTCTTCTGGGCTTCGGTTGGGGCAGCGGTCGCGATGCTAAGCTCTTCATAAACCTGAAAAGCGTCAGCGTTGATGATTTCGCCGTTAAGCTTTTTCGCGAGGGCGATAGCAAGTTCGCTTTTTCCTGTTCCGGTTGCGCCAGTAAGAACGATGATCATTTTAAGGAATCCCTGATTGCTAGAAGCTCGCTTTCCACTTGGTCATGGAGGGAGTCTCTATTCTGAAGGAGAGGATGGTTATGAATCTTCTCTAGGAGGGATTCATATTCTTCTTTCTTCTCTTTATGTTTTTCCGTGCCTATTGATAAGGCAAGTTCTTTCTTGGCTTTGACGAGTTCTTCGCCTAAAGCTTTGATGTCTTTGTCTGAAGCGATTTCGTCATTGAGCTTCGCATACTCTTTGAGCAAATCGTCATGTTCCATATGGAAGGCAACATCACGAGCTTTGCTAACAAGAGGGTCTTCCACCATCTCACCTTTGAGTGAGTAGACGTGTGACTCAAGGATTTTGACTTTGACGAAGCAACCAGTTAAGTAGGCTGGGCCGACAAAGTTGACGAGCTTTCCGTTTCTGGCGTAGCCAGAGAGGACATTAGGGTCGCGTTTAGATGGACCATCGACCAAGACTTCATAAGTGTTTCCGATCATGGAATCACTATGAGCGGCGGTAAGTTCGTCCACTAACGCTTTAAGTCTATTGAATCTTTCGTGAGAGACCTCTGGAGGAACCTGTTCCATCTTGGCGGCAGGAGTTCCTGGACGAGGTGAGTAGATGAAAGTGAACGCGCTTGAATAACCAACCTCTTTAGCAAGGCTAAGAGTGTCTTCGAATTCTTCTTCGGTCTCACCTGGGAAGCCGACGATGATATCAGTCGTAAGAGCGATATCAGGCATCTTGGCTTTGATGGCTCTGACTCTCTCAAGATATTCTTCTCTCGTGTATCTTCTGGCCATTCTTCTTAAACAAGAAGAAGAACCACTTTGAACTGGGAAATGGAGCCACTTATCGATGTTTGGATATTTGGCCATCGTCTCGATCATCTCATCATCGAATTGGCTTGGATACGAAGTAAGGAAGCGAAGGCGAGGAACGCCAAGTTTCGCAACCTCTGCGAGAAGATGAGCGAACGTTGTCCCGTCTTTTAAATCTAAGCCGTAGCTATTGACGTTCTGGCCAAGCAAGGTGATTTGCTTATAGCC
>CADCDV010000036.1:0-6444 GCA_902800255.1 uncultured Erysipelotrichaceae bacterium
TTCTGTTTCATAAGGTTTCCTCCTTTGACTAATTAACGTTTCTGAGCGCCTGTTTGTTTGCAGGATTTATATTTTAGCACGCCCGCGTTGTGCTATACTCTTGCTATGCCAACACCTAATCCAATTCTTATTGCAGTTCTTATCGCCCTTGGCGTCATCATCCTTGGCGTCCTTATCTTCATTTTAATCAAAATCTTCGGCAAAAAGCGTGAGAAATCTCTTCCTATCGCTTCTAAATCCGAATATTTCGAGGCTCTTGGAGGAGAAGATAATTACATCGATTCCTCTCGTGAAGGCTCAAGGATCATCGTCCATCTCAAGGACTATTCCAAGATCAACAAAGAGAAAATAAAAGAAGCCGGTGTGACTGGCTTCATTGAGAAGAGCGATAAGTTAACTTTGGTTGTCAAAGATAACGCCGAAGAGGTCTACGAGAAGATCTTTAACGCTTAAAGACGTGTTCCTCTAAATCCTCAACAGGTAATCCCATAACGTTGTAATAGGAACCTTCGATCTTCTTGATCAAAGGGAAATCATCCTGAATACCATAACTTCCAGCTTTGTCGAAAGGCTGGAATTTTTCTATATAGGCCCAAATCTCTTCGTCAGAGAGTTCATTGAAGATGACAGTGGAGGTAACTGTCCTCGAGATCTCTTTTTGGCTAGAGATGTAGGTGTAGGAGGATAAGACTTTGGTGGATTTGCCACTTTGTTTCCTAAGCATCCTGAACGCGTCCTCTTTATCCTTAGGCTTGCCTAAGACTTCACCCTCACAGATAACAATCGTGTCACACCCAAGAACTTCATCTTCAGGGTTCATGGAAAAAACCTCATAGGCCTTAAGGCGCGCTTCCTCAGTGCTTAGGTCTTTGGCTTTCCTAACCCCATCAATGGCTCGTTCATCAACATTAGGGACGATGGAAATAAAAGAAGGCACGAGTTTTCTTAAAAGCTCGCGTCTTCTAGGTGAAGCACTTGCAAGAATCAACATTCTACTTGTTGTCGTTTAAGCTCATGATGAGCGGGATGATCATTGGGCTACGCTCAGTCTTACGGTAGATGTAGTGGGCGACGGAATTCTTAAGGGAGGTCTTGATCTCGTTGAAGGTAACCTTCTTGGTCATGACGTTCTTAAGGGATTCTTCGGCCGCCATCTGAGCGTGTCTGATGATGTGGGCGTCGCTGCCTCCTTCAAAGAAGCCGCGGGCATAGACGATTGGTGAAGAGAGCAATTGGTTCTTCTTAGAATCGATGGAGACCAAAACAGCAATCATGCCATCGCTCTTAAGGGTGGCTCTGTCGCGCATGACGTTCGTGGAAAGACCGTCGATGTCATTGCCATCGATATAGACAGGCTCGGCTTGGGCGTGACCGCCTCTCGTGACCTTGTGGTTTTCGAGGGTGATCATGTCGCCATTGTCGCAAACGAAGACGTGGTCTTTCTCTAAGCCCATATCGATAGCGATGTCGCCATGGAGTTTGAGCATGCGGTATTCGCCGTGCACTGGCATGAAATACTTAGGGTTAACTAAGCGCTGCATAAGCCTAAGTTCCTGGCGGGATGGGTGGCCAGAGCTATGGAGAGAGAAGGCGAGGCTATTCTGCTTGACGTCAGCGCCTTGTTTGACAAGGTCATTGACGAGTCTATCAACGAGGGCACCATTTCCTGGAATAGCGTTGCTAGAGAAGACGATGGTATCGCCTGGGATGATGCGGATATTCTTATGTTCGCCACGTGAAATCCTTGACAAAGCCGCCATGGATTCGCCTTGGGAGCCTGTGCAGATGATGCAGATTTCGTTCGATTTGTAGGAACGAACCATGTCATCTGAGATGATCGCGGAATCTGGAACTTTGATGTAGCCGTATTTACGGGCGATGGTCATGGTGTTTTCCATCGACCTTCCAAGGATGCAGATCTTTCTGCCATGGGAGACGGCCGCTTCAACGACTTGCTGGATACGGTTGATGTTGCTCGAGAAGGTGGAGACGATGATACGGGCATTGGCCTGATCGAAGACTTCCTCAACGCCAGAACGGACGTTCTTCTCGGAAGGGGTGTATCCTTCGATTTCGGCGTTCGTAGAGTCGGCCATAAGAAGATCAACGCCTTCTTGTCCGAGCTTAGCTAACTTAGCGATCTCAAATTGAGGTCCGACAGGGGTGAGGTCGACTTTGAAGTCGCCGGTCTCGATGATTCTTCCTTGTTTGGTGTCGATGCAGACGCCATAGCTATCTGGGATCGAGTGGGTGACTCTAAAGAAAGAGACGGTGAAATCATCGCCAATCGGGACGATGGTGTCGCTATCATATTCGACGATTTTGACTTCCTCACGGATGCGGGCGTCCTCAAGCTTGTGCCTGATTAAGGCGGCAGCGAGCCTTGGGGCGTAGATCACAGGGATATAGACGCTCCTGATGAGGAAAGGAATGCCACCGATATGGTCTTCATGACCATGGGTGATGAAAAGGGCTTTAATTTTGTTTCTGTTGTTCCTGAGATATGTGTAGTCAGGAATGACGTAATCAACGCCTGGGAGATTCGACTCAGGGAAACGGACGCCAGCGTCAACCAAAATGATTGAGCGCTCAGTCTCAAAACAGTAGGTGTTCTTTCCTACTTCTCCTAAACCGCCTAAGGCGAAGATGTTCACTGGTGAATTAAAACTCGGCATTAAATAAACCTCTTGAAGCGACAAGAAATATGTGCTCGTCAGGTCAACTAAACTATAACACCTTTTTTTCTAAAGAAAACAAAGAGTGATTATGAAAGCGGTTCCGTCTCTTTGCTCTCCTTGGCTTTAGCCATCACGGTGATACTCACGATGAAGTTGAACCACATTGCGATCATTGGGCAAAGGGCGAGAAGACGAGGTCCGATGTTCTTACTGATCATGTAGTCGATTGGCAAGATGCATTGGAGGTTCTGGGAGATGTAGTAGGTGTGACCAAGGGCGAAGTCCATGAGGAGGACGGCAATGCCAATGATCGTGGAGAAGCAAAGCATGATCGTGCGGACCGCTACCAAAGCTTCATATGGCATCTCTTTCTCTTTGGTGTAGGCAAGATAGAACTCATGCCAGAAGAGAACGAGGGAGCTGAAGACCATCATGACATAGAGAGGAATCGTGTGTCCGAAGGTTGGAGTTGTGAAGTCAATGTAGGTTGGGGCCATGAGAAGAGCAGCGAAGAAATATTCAGCGATCCAAACATAGACGAAACCAAGGATTCTGCCAACGATGGTGACCCACTTTGGTTTTGAATATTCCCTGCAAATCACAGGTATTTTTTCCAAAATCCAGGCTTTTTTGATGGTGATAAGAACACCAAGAGCGACCATGAGGACATCCATGAGAATGATGTCGACAGGGAAGATGAGGGAGTTATATCCGAACTCATAATTGCCAAGGATGATGTTGACGATGATAAGGACGAGAAGGAGTCCTCCGCCAATCATGAAGCCAAAGCCATTGACCTTGAGGGTCTTGGCTCTCTTCTCTTCGTTTGGCTGATGGATGAGGTAGTAGTAAGCGAAGAGGAGATAGGTAAGCATGAAGCAGCTTAAGAACATTGGGCCGACTTTGAGGATGTGCTTAAAGCCATCGACGTCTGCCATGAAGTAGTGGAAGCCTTGATAGAAGGCAAGGCCAGCGATGATATAAAGGGCGATCTCAACTAAGAACGCGATAAGTGTTTTCTTGCTCATAAGTTGACCTCCTTCCAGGTAAGGCTAGATGCGCCTTTCTCCATGTCATCATAATCGATGATGAGATGCTCTAAATCGAACTTGTTGCTCTCTTTGTGGAGGGTATAGATTGCGCAGCCGGTGATGCTGATGCCATCTTTCTCGGTGCTATAGAGCTCGGTGTTGGCTTTGACGCCATAACCGAAGATCATGTTGTCTTTTCTATAAACGATGTCGTTTGAATGGTCGTGGCCGAAGAACATGCCTCTGCAGCCTTTTTCTTTCGCGGTTTTCACGAAATCGGAATTATGTTCGCCTGGGCAGAACTTCTCATCTTTGATTCCGCCAACAACATCATTTGCTTTCTCGAAGTCATAGATATCGGTTGGAGGGATGTGGAAGAAGGCGATCGATGGGACGTAGCTACCACTGTTGTTGGTCTTGGCAAGCTCAGCTTGCTGCTCATACCAAGCGATCTGATTTGGATGGATGAAATCGTAGTCGTATGATCCGGCTTCCTCGACGAGGTTATGGGTGTCGATGTTATAGATTTGCCACTCAACATTGCCACCACGTTTGACGTTGATGACGTAGTTGGAGAAGCCATCGACATTGTCGTCTTTGTTAATCGCTTCTGGGAGGATGGCGTTCTTATATCTTGAGGATGAGACAAGGTTATTCATCCAAGCCATGCTCCATTCGCCTTCGTAGTCGTGGTTACCAAAGGTAAAGGCCCATGGGATATCCCAGCTATCGATGAGGTCATAGATGGTTGTCGCGATCTTTTTGTTGGCAACCAAAAGAGAATCGCCAGTGATTTCGAGAAGGTCAATATGACCGGCTCTTTCTTTAGCGACCTTGATGGTATTCGACAAATAGGCGGAAGCCTCTTTGATGTTGGTGGAGTAGTTCCAGTGGATGTCTGTTAACTGGAGGACAATGAAGTCCTGATCGCCAGATACCTCCATCTCTTTCACATGCTCGGCCGATGAATAAATGCGCGTGCATGAGAAAAGCAAAGGCATCAAAGCGATTAATGCAAATCTTTTGTTTTTCATAATGACCCAATTTTATCTTCTTTAAGAAGATTGGGCAATATACAGAGAGATTAAATAGCGACGGCGTCAGGTATTTCTTTGAATGGGTTCTGCTTGTCGATGCGGTCATAGAAAAGAACGCCATTCAAATGGTCGATTTCGTGCTGCAAAACAATCGCGTCATAACCGAAGGCGACGATCTGAACGTCTTCGCCTTTCAAAGCGTCATAGGCTTTGACGGTGACTTTGTTCGCTCTATAGGCGTAGCCAGGGTGTTCGCCATCGACGCTAAGGCAGCCTTCTCCATTGACGAGATAGCACTGTCTGACAGATTGGGCGACGATGACTGGGTTAACTAATTGATATTGAATGTAGTGGCCATCTTCTTCCCCGGATGGGTAATAGATGACGAGCATGCGTTTATTGACGCCGATCTGTGGCGCAGCTAAACCGACTCCTTCACGGACCGATGGGTTCTTCTCACGGAAGGCTGGATCCTGGGAGTCTTTGAGATACTTCGTCATCTCGTCGAGGATGGCTTTGATCTCTTTTGATCTTGGGTCTTCGACGGGAGCGCATCTGCTATGTAGGCTTTTGGCGGTGTCTTTAACGATTTTCAACATGTGGATATTGTATCATGAAAGAGGAAAAATGCTTAAAATAAGCATATGAACATTTCCTTAAGCAAGTCTCTTGATGGGTTAAAGTCCGCTATCGAAAACGATGAGAGGATCATTAGGCTCAACGAATTAGAGAAGAAACTCTATGACGATCCGTCTCTTTTGGAACTCGTCAAAAAGAAGGATGATTTGGAAAGGGAATACAATACCGTTCTCTCCTACAAAGACAAAGATAGCGATGAGGCAAAGAGAGTAGGAAAAGCCCTCCATGATGCGAAAATGGAACTTGATTCCTATCCTCTCGCCAAAGAATATAGCGAGGCCTATATCGCGGTCAGAGATCTCTATATGCAGATCGATGACATCATCTTTGGACCATATAGGAAGAAGACCTTAAACAGCAAAGCAAAATGATCAAAGTCGTCAGTGGCAAATATAGGACAAGGAACTTAGAAGTCCCACCTCACTTAGAGGTCCCAAGCAAATCCGTCGTCCGCACAGGGATGATGAACGCTTTAAGCATGGGCATTCCTGGATCGGTTTGCCTTGATCTTTTCGCTGGCTCAGGAGCCCTTGGAATCGAGGCGCTCTCAAGAGGTGCAGCTTACTGCGTATTTTGTGACAAAGACAGGGCAAGCATCGCTCTAATAAAGGAAAATATCAAAAGATGCGGTGCGGAGTCTAAATCAAAGGTTGTTCAGGGGTTTTGAATAATTTTAGCGACAAATACGACATCGTTTTCCTCGACCCGCCATACGCGATGAAAGATGTCTATAAAGACGTTCCTCGTTTCCTCATCGAAAAGGATAGACTATCCAAGAATGGGGTAGTGGTCCTTGAGTACGAGGGCGAGATTGAAACGCCAAAAGAACTATTCTCCCGCTTTAGGGAGTATCATTATGGCAGGACCAAGGTAATGATCCTCTGGAGGTAATTATGAAAAAAGCTGTATACGCTGGTTCATTCGATCCAATCACCAATGGCCATTTGGAAGTCCTCAAAAGGTCGCTTAAGATCTTCGACGAGGTTTATCTCCTCTTAGCGGTCAACCCAAAGAAGAGCGGTTCCTTCACAATCAAAGAAAGACTCTCAATGATGAAGG
>CADCDV010000036.1:6475-8385 GCA_902800255.1 uncultured Erysipelotrichaceae bacterium
GATTACTATGATGGTCTTACCGTCGATTACTGTAAGAAAGTGGGAGCCCCATCCATTATCAGAGGTCTCCGTGCCGTTTCCGATTTCGAATATGAGTTCCAGCTTGCCGCGGCAAACGAATACGCCGCCCCAGAGATTGATATGGTCTTCTTCATGGCAAGGAAAGAAGAGAACTTCGTCTCCTCAAGTTCCGTCTTAGAGCTTAGGAAAGGCGGAGTTGATGTCTCATCCCTCGTCCCTCCATGCGTCATCAAGATGTTTGAGAAGAAGGGGCTCTAGTTCTTCCTATTTATATATAAAAGAAAAACGAGGTCGTGATTGGCCTCGTTTTTGATTTCGCTTTAATTAACGAGCGACGCGGTATTCCTTTTTGGAAGTGCTGGTGTAGCTGTTGTTATTGTTATATGGATCAAGGTGGTTCCACATATTGAGAAGGTTCTTGGCCTTTTCGTTAGCGGTTGAACCAGTGCTTGAGAAGACAACTTCGGATAACCCGGCTCTTCCATCGGCGATGGCTTCGAGAGTGAAGTCGCAAAGGCAGACGGTTGGGACTGGGAATTCGCTGTCAGCAGAGGAGATAGCGAAGTTGTTGAATTTGTCTTCGGCCATGGAACCGTTGATGACCATTGGCATGTGCTCATAGAGCCATGGGCCAGCAATGTTGAATAAACCGGTGTAGTTGATGAGATAACGCTTCCAAGCGGTGGTCTGGGCTGGGTTCTTTTCGAACTCGCTGTCGTTGGAAGATTCTTCGGAGGAGTTGATGACGTGAAGTTTGAACTTGAGGTCAGTGATATCGTTGGCCTTTAAACCGAAGGACTGGTTGTTCCAGTTATCGCTAAGGAACTTGAAGCCCTCTTCGAATTCGGAAGCGGCATTGTTGTCATCGGCCATGTAAACGAGATAGAACTTCTCGCCATAGTCTTTGATGATGTCGGCGTAGTTAGCGCTCTGGATGGCTTCGAGTTCAGCTTTGGATTTCTTGGAGTTGTCTTCGTTGGTGTAGGCGACGTCGTTGGCCTTTTCGATAGCAGCGGTGATGGCATCGGCTTTGGAGATGTTGGCATCAGCGGTATCCTCGCCTTCGAGGGAAAGCTGGTAGGAGCTATAGAAAGCGCCTTTGCCTGATTGATTCCAGCTGGCAGCCCATTCAGTGATGTATGGGATAGAGAAGATGACAGCGAAGATGGCACCGACGATAAGAAGCGGTTGAACCCAGGCAGTCTCTTTAATCCAGCGCCAGATTCTGACGAAGAAAGCGCCGATGGATTTTAAGATGATCATTAGTATTAATCCTCCGGGAAAGTGACCTGTTTCCTAGAAACAGCGTATAAATCATACCATTGTGACCCTCGTACAGCAACATTAGGATTATTTTTGTTAAAAAAATAAGGAGCCACCGAAAGAAATAGTCCAAAAACCTCTTTATACCCCTATATGCGTATGTTCATTTCGTCCAATTAAAGTTTTTCAAAAATCCCCTGCAAAAACAGCATATTTTTGGTTTTTGAAAACTTTCTTCCGCCAAGCGAACGAAACCAGTTGAGAAAAGGGTTTTATATTCTATAATTACGGCGAGATGGGAAAACTCAAAAACAAAGTAAACGAATTAAAGACCGAGTTTAACGACTGGCTCTACGACCACCATAAAACCAAGGCCTCAATAGGCTATGTTTTGGCCGTTCTCCTTTCCACGGTCAGTGCCCTTATCTTTGCCGTCGGCTTCAACACCTTCATGGATCTTGGAGTCCTTGTTGGAGAAGGGGACGTCCTTCACCAGAAGATTCTTTCCGGTGGCATGTCCGGTCTCTCCCAGGTCATCACCCTCATCTGCGAATTATGCGGTTGGAAGACTGTAGCAGAAGGCGGAACCCTTGATGAGCATACCGCTTACTCAATCCTCTATTTCG
>CADCDV010000036.1:8393-15948 GCA_902800255.1 uncultured Erysipelotrichaceae bacterium
TCCTCTATTTCGTCCTCAATGTCCCTCTCCTCTTCATTGCCTGGTTTGGCATTGGAAAGAGATTCTCGATCATGACTCTTGTCAACGTCGTTGAGACTTCTATCTTCATCAGATTATTCACCGTCACGAACATCCCATTCCTTAAACTCATCGCTGACTTCACCGTCCAGAACGGAGGCATGCTTTCTAGAGCCTTGTTCGGTGGCGTCTGCACAGGCTTATCATCCGCGCTCGCATACAAAGGCGACTTCTCCGCTGGTGGAGTCGACATCATCGCTTACTACATTGGCCTTAAGAAAAAGACCCTCGTCGGAAGCTATGCCGTCATCCTCAATGGCGCGACCCTCCTCGTCTTCATCCTTCTCTCGATCACCAAAGAGGGCTGGGGTGATGCCGATATGGCTGCGAGATACGTCGTCGGTGCCTTCTACACCGCGATCTACCTCTTCGTCACCAAGCTTGTCGTCGATGCGATCAATACGAGGAACAAGAAAGTCAAAGTCGAGGTTGTCTCCTCTAAAGAGGCCCTTGGCGATGTCCTTGTTGAGAGCTTCCCTCACGCTGCTACAAAGCTCAAAGGCAAAGGCGTCTATAGCGGCAAAGAGAAATTCATCTTCATCATGGTTATCTCCTCAGATGAGCTTAACGCTGTCATGAGGCTAATCCAGAGAGAAGACAATGACAGCTTCGTTGAGGTAATGCCTCTCATCAGCGTAGCTGGACGATTCTTCACCAAACCAATCAAATAAAAAAGGAGCTGTTTGACCAGCTCCTATTTTTTTAAGCAGGGAAGTTATTACTTCTTCTTTTTGCCACCGAGGAAATCGATAGCGGCTGGAAGAGCGGCAAGAACGCCAGCAGCGATGTAGAGGATAGCAACGATGATCCAGGTTGCGTTGAGACCGTAGTCACTAAAGGCGTTGGAAGCTTCGGAAGCGCCATTGAGCGTGAAGGTGCATGGCTGGGAGATAAAGACGAAGATGCCAGCGATGACTAAGGAGCAAAGGGCGATGATGTTGAGAAGTCCAGCGAACTTGTTGAGCTTAAGAAGTGGGAGGATGACGCCAAGGAGAAGGGCGATAACGCCGACCATGGCAAGGATCCAAGCAAGGGTCGCGGACCAGACAGCGTTGATGTGTCCAGCATTGATGGTGATGATCGAGATGCTACCTTTGACTTCCTCGCCGAAGATGGCTTGGGTACCAGTGAGGTACTGAGGATCGCCATTCTTTGGGAAGTAAGCGAATGCAGGGGTCGCCATCATCAAAATGAAACCGACCACAGCGATGGCAGCAGCTAAGAAGCCGGAGTATTTAAGGAATGTTTTCATTTGTAAACAATCCACCTTTCGAAAACATTATAGCTTTAAAAAAAGTTCACTCACAACGAACAAGAAAATATTTTTTTCTTTATCGCTTTACTGGAATGGCATGAGCGGTTGTTCTACAATACCCCCTGGGGGTATCTATGAAGAAGAAATACAACGTAACCGAAATGATGTGTGCCTCTTGCCAGGCTAACGTCGATCATGCAGTTAAGAAAATCGATGGCGTCACTAGCGTCAACGTCTCTTTGCTCGCCAATAACATGGTCGTCGATTTTGACGAGAGCAAAGTTAGCGATGAGAACATCATCAACGCGGTCGAAAACGTCGGTTACGGCGCCTCTCCTTTCGTTAATGAATCCCTCAAGAAAATCCAAGAGAAAAAGAGAAAGGAACTACGTGCGCGTCTCACGCGCCTAATCTTCTCTCTTTGCCTTCTCGCTCTTCTTATGGTCGTCTCCATGGGAGGCATGATGCTTCATGAATACGGGCATTGGCCAAGCATGGACGATCCTAACTTCTCCCTAATCGCTTTCTTAGAAGTAACGCTTCAGATCCTTGTTTTTCAAACTTCATCCGAACATGAATAGCCTCATCGCCTTAGGAAGCGCGATATCCGCTCTATATAGCCTGTACTCATATGTGATGCTCATCGTCGCTTGGACCAACAAAGATGTCAGTCAGGTCCATCTCCATTACATGAACCTCTATTTCGAAGCGGCGGCGATGATTCTCGTCTTCGTTTCGATTGGCAAATACTTCGAAAAAAGAGCCACAAACAAAACCACCGAGTCCATTACCGACTTGATGGCCCTCACGCCCGATACGGCTTATGTGATTAGGAACGGTGAAGAAGTGGAAGTGCAAACCGAAAGTCTTTTAATTGACGATATTGTGGTGGTTAAACCAGGCCAATCAATCCCGACCGATGGAGTCATCCTTGATGGGTATGGCGATATCGATGAATCAACCATCACCGGAGAATCTCTCCCAATCCACAAAAGCAAAGGCGATAAGGTCATTGGAGCGACCATCAACAAGAACGGTTCCTTCACCTTCAAAGTTACTTCAGTCGGAAAAGACACAACGATCTCCCAAATCATTGGTCTTGTTGAGAAAGCCAGCGAATCGAAAGCCCCAATGGCAAGGCTGGCGGACAAGATATCTTTGATTTTCGTCCCAACGGTCATTGGCTTATCGATTGTCACCTTCGTCGTTTGGATGATCCTCACGAATTTGAATATCGTTCCTCTTGCCGCAACAAGAACGCCTCTATCTTTGTCCTTAAGGTTTGCGATTACTGTTCTTGTCATCTCATGTCCGTGTGCTTTAGGTTTAGCCACTCCTGTTGCCATTATGGTTGGAACAGGAAAAGGCGCGGAGAATGGCATCCTCATCAAATCCGCCGAAGCCTTTGAAGGCCTCGAGAAAGTCGACACCGTCCTCTTTGATAAAACAGGGACCCTGACGAAAGGTGAAATGAGCGTTCGTTCCATCAAGGTTTATGAAGGAGATGAAACTTCCCTTTTGAAGAAAGCCGCGGCAGTGGAAATCCATTCCGAACACCCTCTTTCTAAAGCGGTCGTAGCCGAAGCGAAAAAGCAGAACATCAAGTTCTCCGAGAGCAAAGGATTCGAATATGTTCCTGGCCTTGGAGTGGAAGGCGATGGCATCTCTATCGGCAATGCTTCCCTCATGAAAAACAATGGGGTCGATATCACGAAAGCAGAAGAGGATTTTAGAGCCTTATCTACGCAAGGATGGACGCCTCTATGCGTTGCAGAAAAAGGCTCGTTGGTTGGACTTATCGCAATAGGCGACGAAATCAAAAATAACAGCAAATCCGCAATAAAATCCCTGCAAAACCTTGGTAAAAAGGTTGCAATCGTCACCGGAGACAACAAGGTTACAGCTATGGCAATCGCCAAAGCATTAGGGGTTGATGAAGTGTATGCCGAAGTCCTTCCTGGAGACAAGGAAGAGATCGTTTCTCGTCTTCAAAAAGAAGGCCATAAAGTTGCCTTCGTCGGCGATGGGGTGAACGACGCTCCAGCCCTTACGAGAGCCGATATCGGAATCGCTATCGGAGCGGGTTCGGACATCGCGATTGATTCCGCTGACATCATCCTCGTAAGAAGCGATCCTCTTGATGTCGTATCCGCGATTGAGCTTAGCCATAAAGTCGTTCTCAACATCAAAGAGAATCTTGGCTGGGCGTTCTTCTATAACATCCTCCTCATCCCTCTTGCGGCAGGAGTCTTATATCCATATGTCATCATGCAGCCGATGTATGGCTCAATCGCCATGTCGATTTCATCTGTGACTGTCGTCCTCAACGCTTTGAGGCTACGTCTATTTAAAAGAAAGGTTATTAATAAAGGAGAATAAATATGCTCAAAAAACAAATCGTCAACATCGAAGGAATGATGTGCGAAGGCTGCGCCCGCACAGTCACGAATGTCCTTTCCAAACTTCCAGGCGTCAAGAAAGTCGACGTCTCCTTCAAGAAAGGAACCGCTGTCGTTAAAGCGGAAGCCCCTCTTTCCGAAGAGGAATACCAGAAAGCCTTAGGAGAGACACATTTCAAATTCGTGTCGGTCAAATAATGAAAGCGGATCCAGTCAAAGTTAAAAGACAGCTCTCAATCGCCAAAGGCCAGATCGAAGGCATCCAGAAGATGGTGGATGAAGACGCGTACTGCATCGACATTTCCAATCAGCTTATGGCGGCGATCGCCGTCCTTAAGAAGGCTAACGAAATCGTCCTTCTTGGCCACATCAAGCACTGCGTCCATGTGCTTATTGGCGGAGAAGGAGGGATTTGAACCCTCGCTGGACTTGCGCCCACTATCAGTTTTCGAGACTAACCCCTTCAGCCGCTTGGGTACTTCTCCGGCGTGAGAAATCATAAACCACAGGGTGCCTCTTTAGCAAGAAAAGATGTATGCTTCATCAATTTGTTCCCTTAATGGCTTTTATGCGTGTTAAAATGCTCTCGTGGTCTAAGACCACATTTTAGTCATGGCAGAGTTTTTTGAGAAGATTGGAAATTGGCTCTCTGGCCTAGATTGGCCATTCATTTTCAGAGTGGCTCTTTTCATCTTGGCCGTCGCAACCATGACCGTTTTCCTCATCACCTTCCTTTTGGCGAGAAAGAGAGACAACGAATATTTCAAGGCCATGACCTACGAAGCATCGAACATCCGCGTCTATAAAGTCGACAACACCCTTGATGTCGTCACCTACTTCAACCTCGGTTCCATGAGTGAGAAGCGTACCTGCTCCATCCAGCAGTTCTATGATTCTTTCCCAGGACACGAGCCTAACCGCATCAAGGTCTGGGTCAATGACATCCTCGAAGGAAAGCAAACAACCGATTATCTTCAGACAACCGTCTTCTTCAAGAAATCCACGAAGAAGTTCCCGGCCTTCCTTAGAGTCGCTAAAAGCGACCCTCTTAAAGGCATCGTCCATTTAGAGAGCTATATCCTTCTTGAGAAGAAGACAGGAAGATCACTCAACGGTCCTTCTCTCCTTCTTTCCTCTGAACGTGATTTCGTTGATTACCTTAAGGCTAATGGCACAAGCAACGGTATGACCTTCTGCTTCGCCATCAGACCAAAATATTATGGTTTTGCTGAGAATAATAGAGACACAAAGCTCAACCGTTCCTTCCTCTTAAGGTATCGCTTAGCCCTTGAACCATTTGTCAAAGCGCCTGCCAAACTCCTTGGTGGGGGAGAGGCGGAATACATCATCGCCAACTACGACATGAACGATAACACCGAGGCCATCAGCTTCGCCCTCAAGGTCGTCAATAGCGTGACTTCCTCCCTTAAAGCGAACCGCAAACCGCATGACCCTCTCTTCGAGATCAAGGTTGGCGTCGTCGCCAATAAAGACCTTCTCGGTGACGGAACCGCCATTCTCCTTGCCTCAAGAAAATGCGCGGCCAACGCCTTCGAATATCCTTCATCTGTCTACTTCTATAAGCAAGGCATCGATGACTATGCGGAGACTAGTGATTCTGGTAACTACCGCAGTGAGGTCGAGCGCATCATCTACGAAAAGAAGATCCTTTACACCTATCGACCCGTTTATTCCATCGGAAGGAAACGCGTCTATGGCTTCATCGGAAGAGCGGAGCCGACCGCTGACTGCGCCTTCTACAATATGGAAGAGCTTAAGAACTACGCTCTTAGAGCGAAAGACGAGAAGAACCTCTTCGCAGCCATCGCCAAGAACTTAGTCGGTACATACATCGCCGAAAGAGAGCTCAAGAGCCAAAAGCTCTTCTACCCAGCCCTCATGAGCGAACTCGAATCGATCCCTACCTTCTTCAAGCGTCTAAGGAACGCCAAGGTACCCTCGGTGTGGCAGAGGTCATAAGGCTCATCAAGGACATCCACGAGAATGGCTACGACATCGCCTTCGTCCTAAGCGGCAAAGCTCTCCTCATCGACCAAGACATTTTGGCCTTAGGTGACAGCTTCATCGTCGACTTCAGCTCGCATGGCAGCGAGAGAAACATGGACGCGACCATCAGGTCACAGCTACACGCTCTCGTAGAGAGGCTCATCAAATTCAAGAAGCCGATCATCGCAAGCGACCTCAAGAACTGGGATTCGATTGAGCTTGTCGTTAGCAGTGGCATCGACTACATCAGCTGCGACATCTTCGCGCCATTCAGCCGTGAGATCGTCGAGGTCAACGAAAAGCACGAGACCCGTGTCCTTGAAATGAAGGGCTTTAATACAAACTTGAAAGGGAAATAATCATCAACATGGAAAACAAAAACAACGCAATCACATCGCAATCTCAGGATTTCGCCCCTCCGTCAAAGGCTTCATTAACTATTTGCCTTACTCTTACGCCATCTGGGAAGAGATTCAGAATTACTTCAATAGACGCATCAAGAATGAGCTTGGTGCCAAGAACGTCTATCTCCCTCTCGTCATCCCGATGAGCATGTTCAACAAAGAGAAAGAGCATGTCGAAGGCTTCGCTCCAGAGGCTCTTATCGCGACCATCGGTGGCGCTAAGCAGCTTGAAGACCCTCTCGTCATCCGTCCAACCTCTGAGATTCTCTTCAGCGACCTTTATAAACAAATCGTCTCCTCTTATAGAGACCTCCCAATTTCCTTCAACCAGTGGTGCTCCGTCGTCCGTTGGGAAAAGACCACCCGTCCATTCCTCCGTGGCTCTGAATTCCTTTGGCAGGAAGGACATTGCTTATTCGAGACCGAAGAAGAAGCAAGAGACAACGTCAAGAAGGCCCTCGACATCTATGATGACCTTGGTCGTGACCTTTTAGCCATTCCATTCCTCAAGGGCAAAAAGACCGAAAACGAGAAATTCGCCGGCGCTATTGCCACATACACCATCGAGGCTCTTATGCCAGACGGAAAGGCCCTCCAAAGTGGCACTTCCCACTATTTAGGACAGGGATTTGCTGAGGCTTATGGCATCCATTACCTTGGAAGGCAGAACAAACTTGAGACTCCTCACCAGACCTCTTGGGGCGTTTCCACAAGACTCTTAGGCGCTATCATCATGGTCCATGGCGATGACAATGGTTTAGTCCTCCCTCCACGCGTCGCTCCAACCCAGGTCGTCATCGTCCCAATCAAGATGCAAGCCGAAGGTGTCCTCGATGCCTGCCATGAGATCTATGATTCCCTCAAGAAGCAGGGCATTAGGGTCAAGCTTGATGATGACGACACAAGAACCCCAGGCTGGAAGTTCGCCCAGTACGAGATGAAAGGCGTCCCTCTCCGCATCGAAGTCGGACCAAGAGACCTCGCTAATGGGGAAGCCGTTCTCACCAAACGCGTCAACGGCGAAAAGAAGATCCTCCCAATCAAAGAGATTGAGAAGCTTTGCGCTCCTCTCCTCGATGAGATCCACAACGACATGTACCAAAAGGCTCTCAAGTACCGTGACGCCCACATCACTAAAGTGAACAACATCGAAGAGCTCAATGCTGCTCTCGATAATGTCGGCGGTTACGCGATGCTTGCATATGACGGCACCCCTGAAAGCGAGCTCAAGATCAAAGAGCTCACCAAAGGCGGAACTGCCCGCTGCATCGCCGAAGAGCTTCCTGAAGATACCTCTCTCGTCGATCCAGTCACTGGCAAAAAAGCACGTATCATCGCCTATTTCGCTAGAGCTTATTAATCACGCGCATTTAGAATTAAAGCCTCCTCAAAAAAGGAGGCTTTTTTGTTTG
>CADCDV010000037.1 GCA_902800255.1 uncultured Erysipelotrichaceae bacterium
GAAGTAGTCGGCGATGCCTTTTCTGCCAAGGATGACGCCGCCAGTTGGGAAGTCAGGACCATAGATGTAGTTCTGCATTAACTCAAGAGGGGTGATCTCTGGGGTGCGGGCAACAGCAATACAGGCGTTGATGGCCTCAGTAAGGTTGTGGGTTGGCATGTTGGTAGCCATACCGACAGCGATACCTTCGGAACCATTAACGAGAAGGTTCGGGAAGCGGCTTGGGAGGACGGATGGCTCTTGTTCAGTGCCATCGTAGTTGCCGACAAAGTCGACGGTGTCCTTATCAAGATCGCGGACCATTTCGACCGCAAGACGGTTCATTCTGGCCTCGGTGTAACGCATAGCAGCGGCTTCGTCACCGTCGATGGAACCGAAGTTACCATGACCGTCAACGAGGGTGTAACGCATTGCGAATGGCTGGGCCATACGGACTAAGGTGCCATAAAGAGCGGAGTCGCCGTGTGGGTGATATTTACCCATGACGTCACCAACGATACGAGCGCTCTTCTTATATGGTTTGCCAGGCTGCATGCCTGACTCGTTCATGCCATAGATGATACGTCTTTGAACTGGTTTCAAACCGTCTCTGACATCAGGGATGGCACGGGCTTCGATGACGGACATTGAGTAGGAGAGGAATGCCGTCTGGACTTCGTTTGTGATTTCTCTGTCAATGAGACCTGCGGCGATACCAGCAACAATGCCGGATGCTTCAGCGGACTCGTTGGCCTTGCCTTCAACCTCTTCGGTTTCGGCTTCATTTTTCTTTTCTTCGTCTGCCATAATTGTTTCCTTTCTCCATTAAATATCCAGGTTCTGCACGAATTTTGCGTTTTTGATGATGAATTCGCGACGTGGTTCAACATCATCACCCATGAGGTCTGTGAAGGCTTTGTCGGCCATCGCAGCATCATCGATGGTGATGCGGATCATCTTACGTGCAGCTGGGTCCATGGTGGTCTCCCAAAGCTGTTGGGCGTCCATTTCACCAAGACCTTTGTAACGCTGGAATGGATAACCAGGTTTGAGTTCAAGACCTTTCTTGAGCTGTTCAAGCTGGTCGTCGTTATAGGCGTAGTAGGCTTGGCCTTTGTATTCGACTTTATAGAGCGGTGGCTGAGCGATGTAGACGTAACCACCGTCGATAAGAGGTTTCATGAAGCGGTAGAAGAAGGTCAAAAGAAGGATTCTGATGTGATCGCCGTCGACATCAGCATCGGTCATGATGACGATCTTGTGATATCTGATCTTGCTGACATCGAATTGCTCACGGATGCCAGCGCCGATAGCGGTGATCATGTTGCCGATTTCAGCGTTCTTGAAGATTCTCTCTTCGGTCGCTTTCTCGACGTTGAGGATCTTACCTCTCAAAGGCAAGATGGCTTGGGTCTTTCTGTCTCTGCCGACCTTAGCGGAGCCGCCTGCTGAGTTACCCTCAACGATGTAGAGCTCGCATTCTTCTGGGACACGGCTAGAGCAATCTGCTAACTTACCAGGAAGGGTTGTGATGCCAAGAGCGGTTTTTCTTGTTGCCTCACGGGCAGCCTGCGCGGCCACACGGCCTTTGGCAGCGATACGGACCTTGGCGATGATGGCTTTGGCCTGATCTGGGTGCTCGAGAAGGTATTGTTCGAACTGCTCAGAAACGACAGCGTTGACGATAGGTCTGACTTCGCTGTTTCCGAGTTTGGTCTTAGTTTGTCCTTCGTATTGTGGGTTTGGATGCTTGACCGAAATGACGCAGGTAAGACCTTCGCGGCAGTCTTCGGTGGTGAAGTTGTTCTCTTTCTCCTCAAGGAGCTTGAACTTTCTGGCGTAGTTGTTGATGACTTTGCTCAACGCTTTGTTGAAGCCATCGACGTGGGTGCCGCCTTCTTTGGTGGAGATGTTGTTACAGAAGGAGTAAACACCGTCATTGCTGTAGTAGTCGGTCCACTGCATGGCGACTTCAGCGTAGATGATCTCTTTCGTAACCCCATCAAGAAGGGTGACTTCCTCAGCGCCGTGCGCGTAAATGACGTCGGCGTTGATGGTGTTCTTTCCTTGGTTAATGAAGGAAACGTACTCTTTAATACCGCCATTGAACTGGAAAGTCTCGCTCATTGGGATATCAGGACGCTTGTCGGTTAAGGTGATTTTGACGCCACCGTTTAAGAAAGCCATCTGACGGAGGTGGTTCTTGATGGTTTCATAGTTGTAAGTGGTGGTTTCGGTGAAAATGTCGCCGTCTGGTTTGAAGTGGACGGTTGTGCCGTGCTCTTCTTCCTTGCAGGTTCCGATTTTCTTTAAGTGTTCAACGATCTTGCCGCCGTCGACGAATTTGACGTAGTAGACGCCACCGGCTTTTCTAACGGTGACTTCACAGAGCGTGGAAAGGGCGTTGACGACCGAGGCGCCGACACCATGTAAACCGCCAGAGACTTTGTAGCCTCCGCCTTCGCCGAACTTACCGCCGGCGTGAAGGATTGTATAAGCGGTTTCGACGCCAGATAAACCTGATTTGGCGACGATATCGACTGGAATACCACGTCCGTTATCGCTGACTGTGATGGAATTGTCTTTTTCGATGTAGACCTGAATGTCATCGCAATATCCCGCAAGGGCTTCATCGATCGCGTTGTCGACGATTTCCCAGACGAGGTGGTGGAGACCAGCTGCTGCGGTGGTGGCGATATACATGCCAGGACGCTTTCTGACAGCTTCAAGTCCTTCGAGAACCTGGATGTTTTCCGCTGTGTAGTTCTCGTCCGCTTTGACTAAGCCTTTTTCATCGATGTCCTTTTCCATTTTGTACTGGAAACGGTCTTCTTCGGCTATCTCTGAAGCGGTTTGGTCGGCTTGTGGCTGCTCAGGAGCGGCTTCAAGCTTCTTTTCTTCTTCGTTTGCCATTCTGTTACCTCCTTATGGCTTTGTTTTCGGAAACCTCAATCACCGAGGCTCCCTCTATGTTTGCTCTCGTCGCCGTCACGAACACTTGGTTAAGGTGTTTGCTGATGAGACCAGAGAGTCTATTCGTGTGTTCGGCGTCTAGTTCGCTATAGACGTCGTCGAGAACGACGATCGGTCGTTTCTCTTTGTCTTCGATTAGGAAGAATGGTGAGATCTTTAAGGCAATTGCCGCCAGACGGTTTTCACCTTGGCTTCCATATAAGGCGATGTCTTGCCCATCAAGCATCAGGGAGAAGTCCTCTCGATGGATGCCGATGGAGGTGGATTTGTGGATGATGTCACTCTCCAGAGATCGCTTATAGGCTTTCGCTGCCTCTTCTTTCCACGCCGATTCACTTCTGATGAACGGCTTATAAACGACGAGAAGGCGTCTATCGTGCCCGTAGAGTTCGCTCGCGAGGTCGGATAGAACTTTATTCAAGTCATCTATATAAAGTCGTCTGTAGCGACTTATTGGCTCGCTGACGGCAATGAGCTCGTCGGTGAGAACTTGGATGAGGGTGGTGTCGACTTTCTCGGCTTTGAGCGCCGCGTTCCTTTCAAGAAGGAGGCGATTGTATTTGCCGATGAGGTTGAAGTAGTCGAGCGACTTCTTCGAGAGGCTTGTATCAAGGAATGACCTTCTGTCACTTGGCGGCCCTTTGAATATGAGCACATCTTCTGGGGAGAAGAGGGTCACATTCACGAGTTTGGACAACTCGCTTAACTTACGCGCGGGCTTGCCGTTGATTGAGATCTTTCTTCCTTTGTTTAGGATGAGAATCTCAATTTCCCTTTTGAGACCGTTTTCCTCTACCTTAGCTTTGATGGAGGCGTGATCCTCGCCATACCTGATTAAGGCCTGGCAATCATTAGCTCTCCAGCTTTTAGCAAGGCTGAGGTAGTAAATGGCTTCCGCAAGGTTTGTTTTGCCGGAGCCGTTTGTGCCTTGGATGACCGTCAGATTGTTTTCGAAGTTGAGGTTCAGCGATCCGTAGTTCCGGAAATTCCTGAGCTCAAGATGCGTTACTCTCATTTTTGGACAATTCTGAATAGGCCTTCTGCAAGCAGGACCTCATCCCCATTACGGAGCTTTCTGCCGCGGCGGTTATCCGGTTCACCGTTAACCTTGACCTCGTGGGTTGCGAGGTAAGCTTTAGCTTCCCCTCCCTGCGAGATAATGTCCGCGAGCTTCAAAAACTGCCCTAAGGTTATGAATTCTGTCGTTATGGCTATTTCTGACGCGTTTTTTGGCACAATTTCACCTCTTATATACTTTACTACAAAGTAGTAAAAAAGGGAATGACTGATTTCATTCCCTTTTCGATATTTTTCGAGAGGTTTTTATCTCGTTCTTCTTGGGGTGACGAGCTCGATGATGGAATCGTCTTTTGGATCAACGATGACGAAGGTTTTTCCTTCCCCAACGAATTTAAGGACGACATCCTCAGAACCAAGGGCGCGGACCGCTTGTGAGACGTATAAAGCGTTGAAGGCAATCTCAAGTCTCTCACCAGTGTAAAGGATGATGGAGAGCTTTTCGGAGCCGCTGCCATTTTGGTCACCGGAGGAAGAAATCTCGACGCCGTCGTTGGTCATGAGAAGTTTGACGACCGCGGCGCTGTCGGTGGAAAGAACGGAAACACGGTCGATGGAGTTCAAAAGCTGAGCGGCATTGACCTGAAGTGAGTAATTGAAGTCCTGTGGAACGATGGATTTGGAGATTGGGTAATCGCCAGCGATTAAACGGGTTGAAACGGTGGTGTTGCCAAAGGAGAGAATCATCTTCTCGCCGGTGGAGCAGATCTCGACTTCGTAATTGTTGTCGAAGAGTTTGACGATATCGTTAATTGTCTTGGCGGAGACGTTCGCGAAGAATCTCACAGATTCATCGATATGGACGGATTTCCTGGAAAGACGGGCGCTATCGGTAGCGGTGGCGGTGAATAATCCACCTTCAGCTTTGAGGTTGATAGCGGTGAGAATTGGTCGAGTGTCTTTATCCAAAGCAGCGAAAGCGGTCTGTTCGATAATTCTGGTGAGATCGGTGCATGGAATGGAGAAGACGGTGCCGGTTTTCTCAAGATCGATGTCTGGGTATTCATCGGCGGCGACGCATGGGAGTTTGAAAGTGGTATTTCCATCATCAACCTTAGCGACACTTTCATCGATGATATCCAAAGAGAGTTCATCACCTTCCATCTTTCTGACGATTTCAGTTAATGAACGGGCGGTGATTAAGGAGGAACCTAAGCTATAGTTTCTGATGATCTCTTTTTCATTGAGTTTGAGAGGAACTCTGGTGAAGACGGTGACATCGCCGTTAGATGCGGTGATCTCCAAACCAATATTGGTCATCTCCATCTTAAAGCAAAGAAGAAGTGGGTTGGCGTTCTTGGCACCAATACCACGTCCAGCGATAAGCAAACCTTTTAAGAATTGTTCTTTATCAATCGTGAATCTCATCTGCATGTCCTCCGATTATTCTTTTTCTTTTTCGTAATATTTTATTAATAGTAAGTGGCTGTGGAAATGTGGATATCTCAATGGTTTTAACCTAATTTTGAGGCATCTCTCTTTTACAACCTATAAATATAATATTTATTTTAGCCTATTTTTAAGCTCTTCGATAGCCTCTTGCATACCTTTGTTGGTTTTTAACTCATTATCCACTTTTGTGACCGCAGTCATAACAGTCGCATGATCACGTCCGCCGAAGAATTGACCTATCTTAACGAATGGCATATCAAGCAACATTCTAATAAGGTACATCGCAATGTGTCTGGCCATGGCGATTTGGGCAGTTCTGACTTTGGAACTGAGCTGGAATGGAGTCAAACCATAATATTGGGCAACGGTCTCCGCGATTCTCTTTTCGGATAATTTAGCCTGGTCATCCTGTACATCGGTGAGGGATTTAACCGCCTCCATCGCTGTGTGGATGTCGATATGCTTGGTTGGTTTGATGTTAATGACATAGAAAAGGAGTCTTGCCAAAGCACCTTCAAGCTCACGAACGTTCCTTCCAAACCTTTCCGCTAA
>CADCDV010000038.1 GCA_902800255.1 uncultured Erysipelotrichaceae bacterium
TTCTGAGAAGAGTGAGTTCGAAGAGCGAACGGATGTCAGAGACGTTTTTGAAATTGTTCTGCGCATCGCTGAGGGCGGAAATCATGGAATTGCAATCGGCAGGGGAGAGATTCTTCGCTAAAGTGTCAGCGTTCTCCTTGTCGAGCTTCTCCATAAGAGTCACATCATTAGTCTTTTCATAAATGAGAAGATCTTTGAGCAAAGAGATGAGCTCTAAGACAAGTCTTCTGATATCGATTCCGCCAGCGAGATAAGCTTCGCTCTTTTTGACGACTTCAGCGACGTTGCCTTCCTTGATAGAAAGGATAAGGTCAACCTTCTCGTCAATGCTTGCTAAGCCATACATGGCAAGGACATCTTCTTCGTGAAGGACGTTGTTACTGAAGGCAAGAACTTGGTCGAGGATGGAAAGCGCATCACGCATTCCTCCATCAGCCAAATCGATGATGGTCTTGAGACCTGCTTCGGTGTATTTCGTGCCTTCTTTGTCGAGGATTTCGTGTAATTTCTCGCTCATTTCCTCATAGGAGAGTTTCGAGAAATCGAATCTCTGGCAACGGGAAAGAATGGTTGGGAGAACCTTGAACGGTTCGGTAGTGCAAAGGATGAAGATGACGTTCTCCGGTGGTTCCTCGATGGTCTTGAGGAGGGCGTTGAAAGCGCCGATCGTCATCATATGGACTTCGTCGATAATATAGACTTTGTAGTTTCCTTTGATTGGGGCGTACCTGACCTTTTCGATGAGGTCACGGACCTGGTCAACGCCATTATTTGAGGCGGCGTCGATTTCAATGACGTCTGGGTGTGTGCCGTTAGCGACTTCCTGGCAGTTTTGGCATTCGTTGCATTGGTGGCCAAGACCTTGTTCGCAGTTAAGGGCTTTGGCGAAAAGACGCGCCATTGAGGTTTTGCCGGTTCCACGTGGGCCAGCAAAAAGATAAGCGTGGGCCATCTTCCCTGTCGCAAGCGCGTTCTTCAAAGTGCGGACGATAGGTTTCTGGCCGGCGACTTCTTCAAAAGTCTGTGGACGGTAAGTGAGATATAAAGCTTTATATGACATATTTCGGTTTCCGTTTTTGATTATACTCTAACTAGCCTTTTCTCACTAGTGAGAATGAAGACTTTTACGACTTCTAGAGAGATTATGCCTATGGTATAATCACGAGGCACGAGAGGTTGTTATGGAAGAAAGCATGAGAAAACGCCTTGAAGCCGTCAAGACAAGGTGTGAAGAAATAGATCGTGACCTTAGTGATCCTGCCATCATGAACAATGTGGCCATGATCACCGAATTATCCAAAGAAAGGTCCTCGCTTTCAGAAGCTTATGAAGGTTATCAGGAATACCTTAAAGCCGAAAGCGATTTAAAAGACGCAGACGAAATCATCAACAGCGGAGACCCAGAGCTCGCTGAAATGATGAAACTTGAGAAGAAGTCTCTTTTAGAGAAGATGGAGAACATCGAAAAAGATCTCCATGGCAAACTTCTTCCAGCCGATCCAAACGATAAGAAGAACATCATCGTTGAGATCCGTGGCGCAGTCGGAGGAGATGAAGCGAACATCTTCGCTGGCGATTTATTAAGAATGTATACGAGATACGCTGAGAACCAGGGATGGAAAGTTCAGTACATCGATGGTGAAGAAGGCTCTGCCGGCGGTTATTCCTATGTCTCTTTCATGGTCAAAGGAAAGAACGTCTATTCGAAGCTCAAATTCGAAAGTGGTGCCCACCGTGTCCAAAGAGTCCCAAAGACCGAAGCCTCTGGCCGTATCCATACCTCAACCGCGACCGTCCTCGTCATGCCTGAAGCAGAAGAGGTCGATGTCAAAATCAACCCAACCGATCTTAAGATCGACACATATCGTTCCCAGGGTGCTGGAGGACAAAACGTCAACAAGACTGAGTCCGCTGTCCGTGTCACTCACATCCCAACCGGAATCGTCGTTAGCTGCCAGACCGAAAAGGCTCAGCTCCAGAACAAAGAAATCTGTATGAGAATGATCCGCGCGAAAGTCCACGACTTCTATCAGTCGCAACAGGATGACGCCCGCGCTTCTGAAAGAAAACTCAAAGTCGGAACCGGTGAGAGAAGCGAGAAGATTAGAACCTACAATTATCCACAGAACCGTGTCACCGATCACCGTATCGGTTTCACCGTTAACCAATTAGACCGCATTATGGAAGGCGAACTTGACTCCGTCATCGAAGCCCTCATCCATTACGACCAAGAACAAAAGCTCTTAGAAGAAAGCAACAAATAATGCCAACGATTGATGAAGCCTACAAGGAAGCGTATGCGCTTGCAAAACCATATGGCGTCATGGCCATGGATTTGCGCATTCTTTTGATGCACGACGAAGGCTTTCATGAACAGATTGACGTCCTCTTCTACAAAGAGAGGGAAATGAAGAACTACGAACTCTTCAAAGAACAGGTTCAGAAACTCATCAAAGGTGAGCCTGTCGAATACATTCTCGGTGAGGCTGATTTCCTTGGAAATCCAATCAAGATCAACGAGAACGTTTTAATCCCAAGAAGCGAGACCGAAGAACTTGTTTCCGGAATCAGCGAGAGAATCGACAACTATTACGATCCTCGTAACTATTTGGTGTGTGCCGATATCGGAACCGGCAGTGGTTGTATCTCAATCGGACTTAGACAGAGCTTTTCAAATTGGCTCATTGTCGCAAGCGACATCTCCCCAAAAGCCCTCGAAGTTGCAAAAGAGAACTTCGACCGTTATAACATCAGAGCCCAAGTCCTTGAGGGCGATGCTTTGACCCCATATATCGAGAACAACATCAACCTCGATATCATTGTTTCCAATCCGCCATACATCCTTAACAAAGAAGACGCTCAAGCATCGGTCAGAGACTATGAGCCTGCAAGCGCGCTTTGGCTTGATAAAGAGCACTCCGTCTACGAGTCGATCTTCAGAGATTATAAGAAGGTCAAGAAGGGTTCCGTCTTCATGGCGTTTGAGATTTCTCCAGACCTTGAAATGTGGCTCGAAGACCTCATGAAGAAGTATCTCGAAGACTACACTTACGAGTTCGCGAAAGACCTTAATGGATTCACGAGATTCCTCTACATTTTCGTAAAATAATGGGGTTTTGCATGGAAATTTTGAATATTTGTGACATAGAAAAAGCCAGCAAAGTCCTTACGGATGAAGAGGTTTTAGCTTTCCCAACCGAAACCGTTTATGGGGTCGGCTGCATTTATGATTCAAAGGTTGCTTTTGACCGTTTGGTCGCCATCAAAAGACGCCCACCGAACAAGCCATTTGCCCTTATGTGTTCGTCGCTTGAAGAAGCAGCGAAATACATCGAAGTTTCAGACAAAGCGAAAGCCGTTATGGACCATTTCTTGCCAGGCGAATTGACCGTTCTCGTGAATGCGAAGAAGAGCCTTCCTGAATGGGTCACACTTGGGACGAATGTCATCGGCATCAGAGTCCCTGATTCACCGTTTGTAAAGAAGCTTATCGAAGCAGTGGGGAAACCTCTTCTTGTCACGAGCGCTAACAAATCAGGCGAACCAACAACAAAGTATTTCGACGATGTCGTTAAAGCGTTTGGCGATGAGCTTCCAGCCGTTATCAAAGGCGAATGTGAGTCTTTGACTCCAACAACCATCATCAACTTAACCGCAGATGATAAAATAACCTTGGTTAGAGAAGGTCCAATACCTTTCGAAAAAATACTGTCCTACTGGGAGGAACAAAAATGAAAATCTCACTCGGAAGCGATCACGCTGGCTTCGAGCTTAAGGAAGCCATCAAAAAGCACCTCATCGAAAAAGGCCATGAGGTCTTAGACGAAGGAACCTATTCAGCCGACTCGGTTGATTACCCAATCTTCGCTGAGAAAGCTGCCAAAGACGTCACCTCTGGAAAAGCCGAATACGGCATCCTCTGCTGTGGCAGTGCCGAAGGCATCTCGATCGCCGCGAACAAGGTCAAAGGCATCCGTTGTGGCATTGGCTATAACGATGAAGTCACTGGCCTTCTTAGAATGCACAACAACGCAAACATGGTCGCCTTCGCTGGCCGTTTCATGGAGACCGAAGACGTTCTTAAGAGAGTGGACATCTTCCTCTCGACAGACTTCATGGGTGACAAGCACCTTAGAAGAGTGAACGAGATTTCCGACCTCGAAAACCGCGATAACTAGTAACAAAAAACAGAGGAGCCGCAAAGATTTTGTGGCTTCTCTTTTGTTTACCACTCACAAGTGGTAACCTTATGTTCGGGTAAAAACTATGAAAACAATCACAAAAGAAGTATTGGTGGATGCAGCCAACAGGCTGCTCTTCTCAATGTCAGATGAGCAATACGATACCCTGATGAAAGAGTTCGGGGTGCTCACGAAATTAATGGGTGCGATTGGAGAGATCGAAGGCTTAGAGAACTATGAGCCAATGACTTTCCCATTTGATTGCACAACCGATTTCCTCCGCGAAGACGAAGCCCTTGAGGCCCTTCCACGTGAGGTCGCTTTAAAGAATGCTGGCAATGTCCAGGACAACCAAGTTAAGTTGCCGAAGGTCGTTCTATGAGTTACTTAGATTTATCACTCAAAGAGCTCCATGAGGCTCTTGTCGAAAAGAAAGTCACCCCACTTGAACTCACGGAAGAAGCTCTTAAGAGAGCCCACGAGAACAAGGACAACGCTTTCGAATTTATCGACGATGAAGGCGCCAAAGCGTTTGCCGCCTCCTTAACCGAACCAGAGAAGGGTAACCCACTTTGGGGCATCCCATATTTCTCAAAAGACAACTATTCCACGAAGGGAATTCCTTCAACCGCTTCGAGCGATATCCTTAATGGATATATCCCAGTTTATGATGCGACCGTCATCACCAAACTCAGGGAAGCCAAAGCCGTCCTTCTTGGAAAGACCACCCTCGACGAACTCGCCATGGGCGGAACCGGAACAACCGGTCACCTTGGCACCACCTATAATCCATGGGATCCAAGCCACAAGAGAGGCATTGGAGGTTCCAGCTGTGGCAGCGCTGCCGCGGTTGCCGCTTCAATCGTCCCATTCGCTTTAGGAAGCGACACCGGTGACTCCGTCAGAAAACCAGCTTCGCTTTCTGGTCTTGTCGGCATGAAACCAACCTGGGGAAGAATCAGCCGTTATGGTTTATTCCCATTCGCCCCGTCCCTTGACCACGTTGCCTATTTCAGCCGTGACGTCTATTCGTCCGCTGTTCTCCTTGATGTCCTTTCAGGACGTGACATCCATGACTCAACAAGCTCCACCAAACCTGTTGAGCGTTATGAAGAAGATCTTGATAAGCCAGTCGCTGGAATGAAGATCGCCGTCATCAAGGAAATCATCGATTCCATTTCTGACGAAGAAATCAAAAAACACTTCGAAAACTCCATCAAATGCGCAAAAGAGCAAGGAATTGCTGTTGATTTTGTGAGTTTTGACAAGAAACTTCTCGAATCCATCTACGCGACCTACATGGTTATCTCCTGTGCTGAGGCCACTTCAAACGACGCCAACCTCGACGGCATCAAGTTCGGCCCATATCACGGAGGCAAGTCCTATCAGGAAGTCATGTTCAACGCCCGCGACAAAGGATTCAGCGAACTCATCAAGAGACGTTTTGTCATCGGTTCCTACTGCCTTATGAGAGAGAACCAAGAAGAACTCTTCCTGAGGGCTCAGCGTAACCGCGCCAAGATCGTTGAGAAAGTGAACGAAATCCTTAAGGATTATGACTTCATTTATCTCCCAGCCGCTCCATCGGTCGCTCCTCTCTTTGAGAGTGTGTCCGACAAGCTCTCCGACGAATACCTTATGGCGGACAACCATCTTGCTTTGGGCAACTTCGCCGGTCTCCCATCCATCACCTTGCCTCTCTTCTTCAAAGAAG
>CADCDV010000039.1 GCA_902800255.1 uncultured Erysipelotrichaceae bacterium
GCATTCACAAAGGTGACATTGTCCATGTTGACGCCTGCACTCTGGAATGAGTTCTGTGCCTGGCTTTGATATGATGTCGAAACAATGCAATAAACATGGCAGTTGTTCGACAACTGTGCTACCAAACTTGTAGGAATTCCAAGAGGGTAACGGATCATCACACCCTGCATGGGCTCGAACTCAGCCACAAAACGTGGTGTGCCTGTAGGCGGGTCGGTCTCAACAAAATTCTCGTTTCTGACAGGCGTACGCATCTCTTCTTCTGAGAGATAATGCCATCTTTTCCAATCCGGAGTCTTCTGCTCCTGAGCGTTGACCTTAATGCTTAATACTAAAGCAAAAGCAACTAAACTAAGTAATATTTTCTTCATTTTTTTAATGATTAATTCCAAATTTTTTTTAGGCTGCAAAGATACTTATTTGTTGAATATATGCGTTATTTTTATTGAAATTTTTTGTAATTTTGCACAGTAAAAAAATTTTGAAAATGAACTGCATATTATTGATTTTTTTGACATTTGCCCAGATTAGCGATACCATTAGCGATACAATTGTTGCTAATCAGCGTATTATGAACGACTCCATCGACATGTCCATCCTTGATGACCCTCTTGAGTTGGACTCTATAAATCCTAATCTTCCTGACAGTATCCAGGAACAGATTCAGAAAATGTTTGATGATGAGAATTCAGGTAAAGGCATTGTCGATGAATCAGTTGATATGTTGGAAATGATTGATACTCTTAAAGTTATCCCATATTTCGACAATAGTTTGGTAAATACTTGCAACTATCCTCCAGGATATATTCCGGTATATCCCGACAGCATTTATGCGCAGCGTATCGAAGAGCTGAACCGAAATACCACCATTGAGCTGGTTTATAATAAACATGTGAAGTCGTTTATCGATGTCTATGCAGTTCAAAAACGTGATAAAACCGAGCGAATTCTGGGATTGGCAGATGTCTATTTCCCGTTGTTTGAAGCCACTCTCGACAAATATAACATGCCTCTTGAGTTGAAATACTTGGCTGTTGTGGAGTCGGCTTTGAATCCGCGCGCTGGCTCATGGGCAGGTGCAAAAGGTCTTTGGCAGTTCATGTATGCCACCGGAAAAGTCTATAAACTCAACGTCACCACCCTCGTGGATGACCGCTATGACCCTCTGAAATCAACGGAAGCGGCATGTCAGCACCTCAACGACCTTTACACCATGTTCGGCGACTGGTTCCTTGCCCTCGCAGCATATAACTCGGGAGCCGGCAACGTGAAAAAAGCTATCAGAAGAGCCGGAGGTATCAAGAATTACTGGGCAATATGGCCATATCTGCCTCGTGAGACTCGTGGTTACGTGCCTGCTTTCATCGCTGTAAACTATGTGATGAACTATCCTGCCGAACATAATATCTGTCCGCTCGACCCGGGTATCATCAAGTCTGGCATCGACACTGTGATGGTGCACGACGCCCTTCATTTTGACCAGCTTAACGAGATGTTGGGCATCCCGATGGAAGATATCAAATTCTTTAACCCACAATATACGAAATCTATAATCCCGGCAACGGATAAGAAGCCTCTCGTGCTCCAGATTCCTGAAAAATATGTCAACGATTATATTGATAAGGAGAAGGAACTTTACACATTTAAGACGAAGAGCGGCATTGATAAGGAGAAACTGCAGGAACAGATGAAACAAATCTCCGACCGCAGCGTCCATATCGTGAAAAAAGGAGAGACGTTGAGCGGTATCGCGAAGAAGTATCACGTTGGCGTTAAACAACTTAGGTCGTGGAATAACCTTAAATCCGACAACCTCAGGATAGGGCAGAAGCTCATAGTGTACAGCTCCGGCGCCCCGATGGCCCAGGCTGGCAACGCCAAACCTGTCGAACGCTCGACGACACAGACTACCCACGTGGTGAAATCTGGCGAGACATTAGGAAAAATCGCAGCGAAATATAAATGCACTGTCACCGATTTGAAGAAATGGAATAATCTGACGTCCAACACCATCAAAGTCGGTGCTTTCTTAGCTGCTGCCTTTGGCGCTCTCTCCTTCTTGATGTACCTTGTTCCATCAGATGCTTATGGCGCCATTGCTATCGCTTCCTTCGTTCTTAAAGCCTGCGGTACTGTCCCAGCTATGTACGTCTCCCTCGCTCTTCTTGCTGACGTTCTTGATCACCAAGAAGCCCTCTATGGATTCCGTACCGACGGATTCTCCATGGCCGTTTACGGTTCCATCATGATCGCCATGACTGGCATCGCCAACGGTATCATCGGTGGTCTTGTCAACGCTGCCGGTTACCAGACCAGCGCTTCCAGCCCAGCCGTCCAGAACGCCACCATCTGGTCCTTCTTCGGCGGTGAAACCATCTGCTACCTCGCCATCGGTCTTATCTTCTTCTTCATGAACGTTGAGAAATTCTCTAACCTCGACCACAAAGCCATCGAAGAAGATCAGAAGGCTCTCGCTCTTGCCGCTGGCATCGAGTATGTCTCCGCTGCTGACAGATTAGCCGCTGAGCAGGCTCAGGCCGAAGCAGACGCTGAGGAATACAGAAAGATCGAATTCAAAGCCTACTGCGAAAAGAAAGGCCTTGATTACGAGAAAGAAGAAGCCGCTTTCGAAACCGATCGCGCTGAAAAGAAAGCCAATGCCGATATGAAGGCTTCCCAGAAAGAAGCTGCCAAGAAGGCTAAGCTCGCTGCTATGGAGGCCGCTATGACCGAAGAGCAGAAAGCCGCTCGTGCTGCAAAAGAGGCCAAGAAGGCTGAAGAAGACGCTAAGCTCGCTGCCGAATACGAAAAGATCCGTGCTGCTGCCAAAGCTTCCCCTCTCCACATCTAAGAATAAAATTCTTAAAACTAAATCCCACCAAGCGTTTGGTGGGATTTTTTATTCGCAAATCTTTATAATGTAGCCATGAAGAAAGTTAGCGGTGGAACCTACGATGAAGAAAGAGCCTTCTACGGCTTAAACGGCATCGAGGCGGAGAATATCTCAATCGACGGTCCAAAAGACGGAGAGAGCGCCTTTAAGGAGTGCAAAGACGTCTTTGTTAAGGACTCCTATTTCAACCTCCGTTATCCTTTCTGGCATGATCACGGTCTCAAACTAGAGAACATTGAGATGACCGATAAGTGCAGAGCCGCCATTTGGTATAGCGACACTATCGATATCAAAGACTCGAAGATGCACGGTATCAAAGCCCTTCGCGAATCTAATGACATTCATATGTCTAATGTCGATGTCATTTCTCCTGAATTCGGTTGGTCGGTTGATAACATCGAACTCAATAACGTATTCATTGAATCCGAATACCTTTTCCTCCGTTCAAAGAACATGAAAGCCGAAAAGCTTTCGATGAAAGGAAAGTACTCTTTCCAGTATCTAGAGAACGCCGAATTCGATAACTGTGAGTTCAAGACAAAAGACGCTTTCTGGCATAGCAAGAACGTCACCGTTAGGAATTCCCATATCGATGGCGAATATCTTGCCTGGTATAGCGAGAACCTCACCCTCATTAACTGCACGATAGAAGGCACTCAGCCTTTCTGCTATTGCAAGAACCTCAGACTCATCAACTGCAAGATGAATAGGTGCGACCTCTCGTTTGAAAGAAGCGAAGTTGAAGCGGATATCATCGGAAACGTCGATTCTATTAAAAATCCTCTGCAAAACAGCCACATAATTGTCGATTCGGTAGGGGAGATAATCCACGATATCGATGCTCCTTTAGGGACAATCGAAATCAGGAAATAAAAAAAGCGAGCACGTAATGGCTCGCTTTTATTTTTGAATAACGCTTATTTGGTAAGAGCGGCAGTCTTAGCGGCATCCTCACGGAACTTCTCAAGGCCATCTTTGGTAAGAGGGTTCATGATGAGCTTGCAAAGGACGTTGAATGGGATGGTCGCGATATCCGCACCGCTCGCAGCGCAGTTCTGGACGTGCTCGACGCTTCTGATGGAGGCGGCGATGATCTTGGTTTCGTAACCGTAGTTCTTCTTGATTCTCATGATGTCGTTGATGAGCTTCATGGAATCGAGACCATTGTCGTCAAGTCTTCCAAGGAATGGAGAGATATAGGTGGCTCCGCTTTCCATGGCAAGAAGGGCCTGGGCGGCGCTGAAGCAGAGGGTGACGTTGGTTGGAATGCCAAGACGCTTGAATTCTTGGGCGGCCTTTAAGCCGTTGTTGGTCATCGGGAGTTTGATGACGATGTGACGAGGATCGATGGCGAAGAGCTCTTTGCCTTGCTCAATCATGCCTTCATATTCCTCGGAAGTGACTTCCGCGGAGATAGGACCATCAATGAGTTTGGTGATCTTGGTGATGACCTCTTTCTGAGTTAAGCCTTCTTTAGCGATAAGGCTTGGATTGGTGGTGCAACCTTTGACATAGCCCCATTTGGCGGCTTCTTCGATTTCCTTAAGGTTGGCGGTGTCGATGAATAGGATCATGTTACTAATCTCCTTACAATTTGATTATCTCACTCTTTTTTGAGAGAGTGTTTCCTTTTCTTACAAATAGTCTTTAGAATCAAACCATTTGTCTTTTTGGGCTTAAGCCCAATGTTTAACTAGAGGTTCTTTTGGAACTCAATGAACTCCTTTTTGATGATTTCTTTGTCGCTTTCGGAGAACCCGAAGTGGGTGCTCGTCTTAAGCGTGATGTTCTTCATATCTTTATGGGATTTGAAGGATGTGACGTTCCTTTTGGCGAGGAGCTCGTCCTCTGCGCTATGGAAGACGACGCTTGGTCTTACTTTGATCTCGTTGAAGAAGGCTCTTTCCTTCCTCATGGCCTTGTATAAAGAGAACATGTTTGGGAGCCAGGTAAGATAGGCGAATGGGTTCTTGGTGAGCTCCATATCCGTAGCAACGATAAGTCTCTTGGATTTCTCATCAATTTGCTCATCCCCATAAATGGCATCTCCGTATCTCTTGAAAGCGATAGGTTTGATGTTTCCGTATAGCGGTGGATTAAGAAGGAACAAAGAAGCTTCGTTAGGATGCCTCTTCGCGAATAACAAAGCGAACAAACCACCCATTGAATGAGTGACAAAGACAACCTGTTGCCCTTCGTTATGGAGGAACTCCGCAAGCGACATAACCTCATCTTCCCATTCTTGGTATCTGGCATCTCTGAACGCTTTGTAATCGGCGTCATGTCCTTTTAGCTCAAAGGTGTAATAGGAGAAACGCTTATCGATGAGAGGATAGAGGAAAGAGAAGTGGCGGTAGGTGCCCATAATGCCGTGCACGAAAATGAGCGACACTTTGCTGTCATGGTTGATACGTGACTCTTTTATCATTGCTTTTATTATAACCTCCCTTCTAAATCTAAATACGCGAAAATGCTCGATATTTTAAAAAATAAGCGAGTTTTGTATGTGATTTTTGGTTTTTTTAGATAGTTAAGTCGCCCTTCTTGATCCAGCCGATTTTTCTGAAAAGAAGATCAAGGCCGAAGACCAAGACGATTGGGGCAATGACGCAGACGCCAATAACTTCAATAATGGCAACAGGGTTGTAGTTCATGACGTCGAAGGTATCAATGAGACCAACGAATCCGGATGTGCCCATGCCAGCGCCAACAGAATCTGTGGCGAAGTTGAAGAGATAAGCGAAAGGTCCAAGGATGGCAGAAGCGATGATGGTTGGGAGCCAGATTTTTGGATTCTTGATGATGTTCTTGAACTCAAGCATGCTAGTGCCGATTCCGATAGCGAGGACGCTTCCCCATTTGTTATCGTGGGCAGCCTGGACAGCGAAGCCAATCATCTGGGTGCAGCATCCGACAAGCGCAGCGCCTGCAGCAAGAGGAACGTTGCCGATTTGGATAGCGACACAGATAGCGACGGAACTGATAGGAGCAGCGGTCAACTGGTGAACCCAATATGAAAGCAAATAGCAATAAGCGAGAGCGAAGATCAAAGCGGTGAGTGGGATAAGAATCAAATCAACCGGAGTTTTCTTTCTAAGGATGAGCTTGATGGCAAAGTAGCCAACCAAAGCGGAGCAGTAGCAGGAGAGAGGGTCACTATAAGTGGCAAACGCCCACTCGGAAGCGGCAAAACCAAAGCCGATGTTTCCGACGGCGCCCGCAGCCATGACCGCGACGACGCTGATGCCTTGGCAGCCAAGAGCAAGCGCAACGCCTAAGCCGATGCCAGCGCCCATAAGGCCTTTGACGATGTTCGCGAAGTCGGCAGCGCCTTCAAGACCTGGGATCTTAGCAAAGAGGGCGATGATCGTTCCGATGATGAGGGTTCCAAAGAGGCCAAGGGCCATGCCGTTGGTGCTCTTCATAAGGAAGCTTTGGATCTTCTTCCAGACGCTTTCCTTTGGTTCAGTATTTTGAGTGTTTTGAGTGACAGTATCTTCCATGGGCTTAAATGTACCCCTTATCTTTCTAATAAGAAAGAGATAATTGTATGAAACCGCTTTTTCTATTTTGCATTTGTGGCTCCATATCATATAATTTCTTCCGCGCCCAAGTGGCGGAATGGTAGACGCAAACGACTCAAAATCGTTCGGGTAATTCCATGGGGGTTCGAATCCCCCCTCGGGCACCATCTCAAAGAATTGCTTCAATATCGATATTGAGGCTTTTTTTGTTGCGTTTTGTTTGAAAAGTGAGCAACCATCGGCAATAATGAATGCATAATAATGAATGCATAAGCGAGGAAAAATAATGAAAGCAAAACGCATTCTCTTTTTAGCCATACCGGCTATGCTTCTCACATCATGTGGGCCAGGTGCTGAGATCACCGACTCCAAAGAGCTTTCTGATAAAGCCGCGGCCATCGCTGCCAAACAGAAGGAAATCAAGAACTACAAGTTCATCGCTGATATTGATAGCAATGGCTACAATGAATCCACGAAGCAAATAATTAGCAGAAAGATGAAAATGTCTTTCGAGAAAAACGAGGATGGCGAAGTTAAGTATCATAGTGAGACCACTTCCGATGGAAAGAAATTGACCTCTGATTTCTATCTTGTGAATGACAGCAAATACAAGCAGGTCATGTATGTGGATGAATTCGATGGCGAAAAGCACGACACTTCGGTCTACGGATACGATGGGAATGAACTCACTTTTGGCTTAGCGGACACGTATTACATACTCCCAGAGACCTATATGGAAACCTTCTCTGATCCGACCGCTCTTATCGCCGAAGAACCAAGCACTGATGAAGAAGTCGTCGTTAAATATTTCTCAACTGGCGATGGCAACCTGACCATTGAAGCTACGACTACAGAAAAGGCGTCCGATGATTCGAAAGAGGCAGCCATCTCAACCAAAGAAGTCATCAAATATGACAACTACTATTTCAAGAGCGCATCAATCGAAGCGACAAGCAACAAAGGCAACACTTCGAAGTTGAACTTCTCTCTTGAGGTCAAAAATAAGTTCGCGATCACCCTTCCTTCTGGCTGGGAAGAGCTCATCAACAAAACACCTGCTGAGGAGGCGTAAAGACACTCAAAAATTGGAGGCTTGAATAGCCTCCTTTTTTGTTTTCTTTCAAATTCTCAGGCATTGAAAAAATATTTCGAACGTTTTCTAATGGTTCAGCAGTCTTATATGTAGAGGAGGAGAAAAGATGAAAAAACTAAAAATACTCCCGATCGCTTTATTGATGGCGATGTTGTCCGGCTGCTCTTTTAAATTTGGATGTCGGGGGCCTGAAACCTCTTCGGAAGTGTCCGTGAGAGATATTTCAACCCGAGACGAACTCCAAAACCTTACTGACGATGAACTCGTCACTTTATCGCTTGGCTCCAAAAAAGGACCCGATAGCTGCGACCCGCTCTTTGAATATAGAATCTCTAATCTAGTTAGATCGGCTTCGAATGAAGAAGATGCCAAAGAAGCCTGCAGGGAGAAGTTCACTAACGGGGACAATAAAATGACCGGCGCTAGTGTTGTCTTAGACTCGGAACTTTTCTATGCCCTAAAGGTTTCATGGGACTATCGTTATGACGATACTGAAGTGAGAAAATATGATGGCAATGTTTTCTGTTTCAAAGATGAGTTCGCTCATCTGACCATCGATGAACACTACAAGGTTTCGCTCTCGATCAAAGATTTTTCGGTCACTCAGACTCTGCTTGATCTTTTCGATTACCAATACATCACCGAAATGGGCGGGATAAGGATTTTGTTTTCCGAAATGGAAGAGCGAGAAGACAAATACGTCTACACCAATTACAGAACTTATACGTGTTATGGTGATTGGGGTGTTAGAGACCAAATAGATTTGGTTAAGAAGATGTATTGGATTTCCAAAGCCGATGGAAAAGTAACCGAGGCAGGGGAATATGTTCTCCAAACCGCTTACGGGAAAATGAACTAATATCTTCGCCCTCCCCTTAAGAGGAGACCACTAAGGCCTCCTTTTTTTGTTCTTCAAAAAAGAATCTTTAAAGCCAAAAGACTCGATAGCGCCGAAAGCTAAAGCACTTTGTTTGAACCTTGGCCAACCTCCATTTATAATGAAACTAACAAAACAAACATACGTGGTGGTCCTTTTTTATGAACTTCCAAGAATTAGTCAACACTTATGCCATTCCGGCATGCATCCTTTCAATTGAGAAAATAAGCGATGACAAATACGGCGAGATAAGAACCATCGCCGGCAACCCTCAGTACATTAAAGATAACCATCTCCCTGAGGATGTTGTTTTCGGCGATTTGTATGACAAATATTCGCCAAACGACAAGAACTTTGAGTTCTTCGTTTTCAGATGTGCCGTCAAGAAAGAAAACCTCCATGCCTACATCCAGCCTGACAGATACGATGTCTGGCTTGATTGCAACTGGATCCCTCTTTCGATGCATGATGGGAACATCTATTACATGGTATATACCATGGAGATGTCCGCGAAGATGGACGCGAGCAAACTCGCAAACCGTGAGGCCGATATCACTAACGACGTCCTCAAGACCTGCATCAAGCTCCATAAAGGAAACGACTTCCAAAAGACGATGCAAGAGGTCGTCCTTGATATCAAGGAACTCTGCGAACCTGAGTTCTGCCACATGCTCATCAGAGACAACATCACCAAGGAGTGTATGGTCCTTTCTGAGCTTGGCCGTAATGAGTCCTTCGAAGAAAACCTCGTCAAAATGATGGGGGAGGACCTCTATGACGTCACCAAACGCTGGATCAAAGACATCGATGGCAGCAATTGCCTCATCGCCAAAAACGAAGAGGATATGCAGATCATCAAAGAACGCGACCCAGGCTGGTACAATTCCCTCTCCCATTATGGCGTTAAGAGTCTCATTCTTTTCCCAATCGAATATGGCAAAGAGGTCGTCGGTTTCATTTGGGCCGCCAATTTCGATGGCGAGAAAGCAACCAAGATCAAAGAGACCCTTGAGCTCACTTCCTACTTCATCGGTTCATTCATCGTCAGCCACCAGCT
>CADCDV010000040.1 GCA_902800255.1 uncultured Erysipelotrichaceae bacterium
AGATTGGTAAGCCAATTCCCTGGCAGACTTTCGATAAGTCAAAATCACCGATGGAATGGGCAGAATTTGTAAAAGATCAAGTCTATAAACTATAAACTTTTTTAAGTAGAGAGAATGGAACAGGAAATTATCCAGCCAATTGCTAAAGAGGTTCTCAAGAGTGAACTCACTCATGTGAGCGTCAAAATACTCCTTCAGCGCTATATTAACCCTATCGATTATTTTTGGGAAGAGAGGGTTGCTCTCAATTGGGTCATGAACCATCTCCGGTTCTTCTTTCTCAAGATCAAAGAGCTTCTTGCCAGTCTCTAAGCCAAACATCATGATGAGAGATTCGTAGGTTGGGAAAAGGTCTTTCCTTTGGTCCTCTGGATATCTCCAGACAAGGCGGATTTCCTTTTCTTTGGCGGATAAGGCATCCTCTTTGGCCATGGTTTGGAAAGCGTAATAAGAGGCTTCGTCATAGCACTGCCTCTCCTTTTCGATATCCTCAAGGTAATCAAAAGCTTCCGCGACTTTGAGATAAGAGATGCGGAGCTCTTCTTTGGTGAAGGTGTCTTTTCTTGTCTCAAGGAGCTTAAAGGCTTCGTTGACGGCGTCTCTCCCCTTCCACGGCTCCAAAGCGTTGTTGACCGAATGGAAATAAAGGAGGTCGAGAGCGATAAGCTCACCGAAGGATTCGACTTTGTCTTCTTTTAGAAGCTGTTCCCTGAAAGAAAGGACGAATTGGGAAAGGTCTGCCCTCTTGTCCTTCATGATTTTCTCAAAGAGATATAAGTATGAGGATTTGATTTCCTCTTCGTTATTCGTATCGATCTTTTTCTTCATAATTAGGCCCTAGATAGTATCGGTTTTCGATTCTTTATTTTCAAGTTATCATGAAAACTGACTCGGTTTTTTATATATCATTTGATATATTTGCTTAGAAATTCCACAATATTTCTATGAACAACATCAAAAGAAACCTTCTCCTGAGCGCCGCCTCATCATTCATGATTCTTGGCGGATCATCTGCTCTTCCTTTAAACGCGGATCCTTCATCGTCAGCTCCGACCTATGTAACAAAGCTTCCAGAGGTCATTGACCTCAACGATTCAACCGAATCCGAAATCAGAAGCTATTATTCTTCCCTCAATTCCTTGCAAGGTTCCGAAAAGCAAGGAACGAACCTTCTTAAGAACCTTAAGCCAATCCTCCAGGATTTCGATTATTTCAGCTACGACAACGTCTGGAAGATTTACGAAATCACCGACAGGGACTGGAATCTTTCCCCTGCCGCGAGCGATGCGGAGAATAACATCACTTTCGATTCGGCATCGAACACTTATACGAAATACACATACCTATCGAACGCTAAGAAAGACGCTTCATCCAACCCATACGTCCATACCCTTTATAGGAATCTCGGCGCAGATGGCTCAATCGTCGAAGAAGGACGCATCAAAGAATGGGGTGACCATAACGCGACTGGCACGAATAGAGAACACGTCTGGTGCCAATCAAGAGGCTTCAAGGCCCCTTCTGGCGCAGAAGGTCCTGCTGGCACCGATGTCCACCATCTTATTTCTGGCGATGGCAGAGTCAACCAGTCATACCACAATAACAGCCCTTATGGTTTTGTCGACAAAACAAGCTCCAAAACCAAAGATGCGGGCGATGAGAAATCGTTCCTTAAAGGAAACCTCCTTGGCCCACAGCTTCATAAGCATGACGAAGACGTCACCAGCATGGTCTTTGAGCCACAAGATAGCGACAAAGGCGATATCGCCCGCGCTCTCTTCTACATGGCCGCTTGCTATAACAACTTCTCCGGCACCGATACCATCACCGAGTACAATCCAAATCTTCTCTTGGTTGATTACGCGACCGATGATGGAGCCGCTGAAGCATCAAGCGCGACCCACCCTGTCTGCATGGGTATCCTTAGTGACCTTCTTGAATGGCACAAGATGGATCCGGTTGATGAATATGAGATCCATAGAAACAACCTGATTTACAAAAACTTCCAGCATAACCGCAATACTTTCATCGATTTCCCAGAGTGGGTCGATGTGGTTTGGGGCAATGATTCTTCTCTTTTCGCCGATCCACTTAATGATGCGATCTCTTCCCAGGAAAAGGCACCGATAATACTTCCCGTCCCGGAGATGGAAGTCACGGTTTATGATGATGGCGCTTTCGTTTCCGAAATCGAAGAAAAGGTTAGAACGAATATCGACGATGAATTGACCTTCGAACTAACAGGAAAGAAAATCGTCACCGTAACAAAAGGCGAAACCGTTGATCGCACGGATGGTTACAAAGAAACAACTATCAAGATTACGACTTTGGAGCATCCTGAAATAGGAACCGCCACGCTCACCTTCAAAGGTCATAAGGATGGCAGAGAAGTAAGCGCCAGCATGAAAATCACCGCCAAAAAAGCGGATAGCCACGGAGAGCCTACAGAACCTCAAGAACCCGACACCCCAAAGAACCCGTTCGTTGAGGCTCTTAGAGGAGTGTTTGGTGATGCTGCTGAGACAGTCTTCGTCATCATCATCGTTGTCCTTGTCGTCCTTGTTCTCTCGATCCTCATCTTTACCTTCGTGATGATGAGCAAGAAAAATAGAAAGAAGGCTTTGAAGAAAGTCACCAAAGCCGCTAAAAGAAGCTACAAAAGGAGGAAGTAAGCATGTCAATTGAAGTCACCCCTTACATTCCAAACGAAGATTACGAAAACCCAGCGATGGTCGTCGATTTCTATGAGTTCGCGATGGCCAATTCCCTTTTCCTTCACGGCTATAAAGACTCTGTGATGGTCTTCGATATGTTCTTCCGCGAGAATCCAGATAACCTCGGTTACGCGATCTCTTGCGGACAAGCCAAACTCACCAAATTCCTTCTCAACTACCACTTCAACGAAGAAGACCTCATCTATCTCCGTGGAAAGGGTATGTCCGAAGAGTTCTTGGAGTGCCTTCGCACCTACAGATGGAAAGGCGATATGTACGCCCTCAAAGAAGGATGCGTCGCTTATCCTCAGGTCCCAATGGTCAGAATCGAATGCGACATGATCGGTGCCATCCTCATTGAGACCTATCTCCTTCAGACGATGAATTTCCATTCCCTTATCGCTACCAAAGCGACGAGAATCTCCGGTCTTTCCTCTGGAAAAGAGAGATCGGTTATGGAATTCGGCACTAGGCGCGCCCAAGGCGAAAGCGCAGGAAACGATGGCGCATACGCCGCGGTTCTTGGCGGATGCATCGGCACCGCTAACTGCTTAGCCGAGATGAAATATGGCCCAGAGGTCAAAGCCGTTGGAACGATCGCCCACTCCTTCATCGAATTCTTCCCTGATGAATTAAGTGCCTTCCGTGCCTATGCTGAGACTTACCCAAATAACGTCTCCTTATTGCTCGATACCTATAGCGTTTTTGACTCAGGTCTTCCAAACCTCATCAAGTTAGATGATGAACTCATCAAAAAATATCCAAACGACCCTAGTAAGAGGGTTAAATCCGCCCGCGTTGATTCTGGCGACCTTGCTAGAAGCTACAAGAGACTCAGAAAAGCCCTTGATGCCGCGGGAAAGAGCTACGTTAAGCTAATCGCCTCCAATTCTCTCGATGAGAGAAAGATCATGAACATGGAAGTTTACGAAGAGGCGAAATTCGACGCTTATGGCGTTGGCGAGAACCTCATCACCTCCGCTACTGACCCTGTCTTAGGCGGGGTTTATAAGCTTGTCGCAGTCAAGAATGCCGATGGTTCATACACCCCAAAGATGAAATGCTCCGATTCCTCAGTCAAA
This sequence comes from uncultured Erysipelotrichaceae bacterium, assembly GCA_902800255.1. Lineage (GTDB taxonomy): Bacteria > Bacillota_I > Bacilli_A > RFN20 > CAG-826 > UBA4951. Next base: position 3,797 of record CADCDV010000040.1, read on the forward strand.
GCCATCATCCCTGGCAAACTCATGGCCTACCGCATCTTTGATGAGAATGGCCAAGGGCAATGTGACCTCATCACCTTCGACGATGAAATCGTTGAGGAAGGCAAGCCTGTCGTCGTTTACGATTTCGACCCAACCTCTTTCAAGAGACAAAGGGTCATCACCCCTCTCAAAGTCGAGAAACTCCTTGTCCCATTCATCATCGGTGGTAAGCTTGCTGGGCCTCTTCCATCCATCAGCGAGAAGAAAGCCTACATCAAAGACCAGCTTGAGAATAAGGTCTGGAAGTCAGAACTTAGACCTGAGTTACCTCACGTCCACTATGTGGATCTTAGCGAAAGGGTCTATAAAGTCCGCACCGAGCTATACGAAAAACTTCACGGCGGAAGGATCTAAAACAGAATCAAAAAGGCCTGCTTCAGCAGGTCTTTTTTTATTCGACGCTCTTGAGGGATTCGACCATCTTCACGCTGTCGCTTCTGAATGAATAGAAGCCATTCACAAGGAGGGCGACCACAAAGGTGAGAATGAAGGAAAGGACGAATGAAAGAGGGTTGATATGGTAGATGTAATTGACGAGCTCAACTTTGTTGAGGAACATGACGCCGAAATGGAATGGGATGCCAAGGAACAAACCTATTCCAACGCCTATGGCGACAAGGGTCATCATCTCAAAGAGAAGGGAGAAAGCGATCTCGCTTCTAGAGAAACCTAGGACCTTCAAAGTGGCGATATCCCTCGTCCTGTCTTTGAAGTTCATGAGGGCAAGGTTATAAAGGACGGTTATGGCAAGAAGGATTGCGAAAACCTTAACAGCGTTCGTCATGATGAGGATTCCACCCATGACATCATTGATGGACTCTGACCAGTCATCTTGCGTCTGGGCTTGCATGACATAAGGCAAAGAAAGAAGTCTTTCCTTAACCTCGGATGGTTTTTCACCTTCTAGGATATCGACGTTCGCGCCAAGGTAGGTGTTACCCCAATCGCCAAGGACTGGGGAATCGCCATAGACGATGATGCCGTTATAGACAAAGGCCTCATAGACCTTGTAGACGGTCGCTTCATAGGTTCTGTTTGAATAGGTGAAGGTGATACTGTCCCCTGCTTTCGCACCTGTATCGTCAGAGATTTTTTGTGATATCGCTACTTGATCTAACGGCATCTCAGGAACGTATTTCATGTGGGTTTTGCTGCCGTTTTTGCCCAAAATGTAGACAAAAGAGTCTGCAGAATGGCCATATTCATAGCCAATCGTTGATGTGGCTCTTGTGTACATTTCGAAAGACTCAACCCCTTCGACGGCAAGAAGCTCGGTTTTTATTTCCTCTTCGGTTTTCTGCGAGGAGAAGGTCAATGATATGTCTTGGCTATTTCCATATTCCAAATCATGGTAAAGGCCATAGTTGATCGTATCCTCGATGCCAAAGCCACAAACGAGAAGAGCCGTGCATCCGATGATGCCGACGATGACCATGATGGATTTGACGACGTCGCTGAACATGTTCCTGACCGCCATCTTGAGGGAAAGGAAAGTGATGCCGTGTTTAGGTTCGAACTTAAGCGAATGCGATTTCATGACCATTGGCCTTGGCCTCATCGATTCGCATGGTTTGCGGGAGATCTCTCTTCTTGCGATGAAATAAGTCACCCCTCCTGCGATTAAAAGGAAGAGAACGGCGGTCAAAATGCCTGTGGCCCAAGGGAAAACGTATCCTAGTTTTGGAAGGGTGTAGACAATCGCGTACTTCTTATCCATGATCCAAGGGATCAAGATTGGACCGACAATCTCTCCTATGAGGGTGCCTATACCCACTAGAGCAAGGGTTATTGAGACATATAAGGACATGATTTCGCCCTTCTTTAAACCAAGTGCTTTCATCGTGCCTATCTGCATCCTCTCCTTGAGGATGATCTGCGATGTCGTCGTCAA
>CADCDV010000041.1:0-1615 GCA_902800255.1 uncultured Erysipelotrichaceae bacterium
TTGAGATCGCTAAACTCCAAGGCGAGATCACCAACGCCGAGATGAAAGCCAAAAACATGGTGAATGAGGCAATCGCCAAAGAGAAAGAAATCCAAGAGAAACTCAAAAGAGAGAAGATTGAGCTCGAAGGCAAACTCGACAGCGATAAGAAAGAGCATCTCCTTGAACTCAAACATAAGGACGAGGAAATCGCCCAATACAAAGATTTCAAAGCGAGATTAAGCACCAAAGACATCGGTGAATCCCTCGAAGTCTATTGCCACAACGAATTCGACAAGATCCGCGCAATCGCATACCCACGCGCCTATTTCGAAAAGGATAATGAGATCGTCGAAGGAACCAAAGGTGACTTCGTCTTCAGAGACTACGATGAGAATAACATCGAATTCCTTTCCATCATGTTCGAGATGAAGAACGAGAACGATGAGACTGCCACCAAACATAAGAACGAGCACTTCTTCAAGAAACTCGACGAAGATAGAAAGAAGAAGGGTTGCGAATATGCCGTCCTTGTCTCAACGCTTGAACCAGAGAGCGATCTCTATAACAACGGCATCGTCGACGTTTCATACCGCTATCCGAATATGTATGTTGTCCGTCCTCAGTTCTTCTTGCCGATAATTGCTTTGCTTGATGCCGCAAGCAAAAAGAACAGTAAAGCCTTAGCCCTCATGGAGGAAGAAAAACAAAGGAACGTCGATGTCGCGCATTTCGAAGAGAAACTTGGCGAGTTCCAAAAAGCCTTCGGAAAGAATTACGAGACAGCGGCCAAACAGTTCAACAATGCGATCGAGGAAATCGATAAGACCATCACCCATCTTCAGAAAGTTAGGGATGAGCTTACTCGAAGCAGCAATAACCTCCGTCTTGCTAACGATAAGGCTCAGGACCTCTCGATTAAGAGGCTCACGAAAGATAGCCCAACCCTCAAAGCGAAGTTCGAGGCCATCGACAGCGAAGACAAATAAGAAGGGGAGCCTAGCGCTCCTTTTTCTTTTGCTTTCAGCAAAGGGATAACCTAGAATGGTTTCCATGAGCAAAGAAAAAGAATCATTACAACGGCAGCTTTTGCACCGCAATTTCCATATACCTAACCGTCTATACAACTGGTTCTACCATCTCATCATGGTGGACATCAAACTCAAGAAGCATAACCCAGTCGTCCATCGAATCGACGATCCCCGCAAAGAGAAAGAAGGGGCCATCGTCCTTTGGAATCACCTTTCTAGACTCGATCATTCCTACATCCAAGCCGTTATGTATCCTCGTCCATTCAACATGGTCGCCGGATATTGCGAGTTCTTTAGAAGCCACCTTCAATGGGCCTTCAAGAGGATGAGCATCCTCCCAAAGAAGAACTTCTGCGTCGATGTCTTTGGCGTCAAAGCCATCCTTTCGATCATCAAGAAGAAGGGTGTCGTCACGATGTCCCCAGAAGGACTTGCGACCGTCACCGGCATCAATGAGAACTTCATCGAAGGCGTGGGTAAACTCATCAAGCACTGCAAAGTCCCAGTCTATTTTGCAAGATTCGATGGCCAGGCTTTAGTGGCTCCAGTCTTCTCTCGTTACTATAGGGAAGGCGGCAGAAGCGAAGTCACCGTCTACAAGATGT
>CADCDV010000041.1:1643-7272 GCA_902800255.1 uncultured Erysipelotrichaceae bacterium
GAGGAAATCGAAGACAAGCTCAGAAGCGAGTTCGGCCATAACGATTACGAATACCAAGAGAAGAACCATCTCAAATGGGACACCAAAGGGCAGGGGTGCGATGGCATGCATGACATCTGTTATAAGTGCCCATCTTGTGGCGAAGAATTCCATATGCACGCGGAAGGTGACGTCATTAAGTGCGATGCTTGTGGCTTTGAAGCCAAGTGCAACGAATACCTTGAGCTCATCCCAAACAAAGAAGTCAAAGATATGCCTAAATACCCTTCCGATTGGGTGATTATGGAAAGGAAAGACATCATCAAGCAGATTAGAGAAAACCCTGATTTCTCTTTCTCTTTCAAGACAACGATTGGCATCCAGCCTCCTGACCATTACGTGAAGAGCAAGGACCACGCTGCCGAAGTGGTAGGGGAAGGCACCTTCACTTTGGACCACAAAGGAATGCATTACGATGGAACCAAGCTAGGGGAGCCATATCATATCGACCTTAGCTATGAGACCTATTATCGACTCATCTTTGAGGTCAACACGCACATGTTCGCGCTATATATCGATAATGAATATGTCGAATTCCTCCCAAAAGAAAGGGTCGCTTTCAAAGCCGATCTCATCTGCTCAGAGATGAATAGGCTCCACTTCAAATCTTGGCCTCCTCTTGAGAGAGACAAATATCTTTACGAATAAAAGGAAAATGGAAGCGGTGGCTTCCTTTTTTCGTCACTCCATATAAAAAACTCAAAAATAATTATTGAAGAAAAATATCGTGATTTCGATATCCACATAACCCAGCGTGTCAAAATCCATATTAATTCGGTGTTGACAAGGTTTTTTCTCGCGCGTATAGTTCAACCCGTACGCTGAAGTGGGGGAACCCTCTTCTAGCGACTAGAGAAAAAGGAGATTGCAAAGAATGCCAACAATCAACCAACTCGTCCGCTCTGGTAGAAAGAATTTAGTCAAGAAGTCCAAGTCACCAGCCTTGGGCAAGAGATGGAATTCCCTTGAGAAGAGCGAGACCAACCAGCCAAGTGCCCAGAAGCGCGGCGTCTGCACCCGTGTCGGCACCATGACTCCTAAGAAGCCAAACTCTGCTCTTAGAAAATATGCCCGTGTCCGTCTTAGCAATGGATACGAAGTCACCGCTTATATCGGTGGCGAAGGACACAACCTTCAGGAACACAGCACCGTCATGATCCGTGGCGGCCGTGTCAAAGATCTCCCAGGCGTCAGATACCACATCATCCGTGGCTGCCTTGACTGCGCTGGAATCGAAGCCCGTCGTCAGGGACGTTCCCTCTACGGAACCAAGACCCCAGAGAAGGGCAGCAGCAACTAATAAGGAGGAAAATGAACAATGTCACGCAAAGGTAAAATCGAAAAACGCGATGTCCTCCCGGATCCAGTTTATAATTCAAAGCTCGTCACCCGTCTCATCAACCGCGTCATGTACGACGGCAAGAGAGGAACCAGCCAGACAATTATCTACAATTCCTTCAAGCTCATCGAAAAGAAGACCGAGAAGCCAGCCATGGATGTCTTCGCGACCGCTATCGCGAACATCATGCCAGAGGTTGAATTAAAGGTCCGCCGTATCGGTGCCGCTAACTATCAGGTCCCAGTCGAGGTCTCTTCCGAAAGAAAACAGACCCTCGGACTCAGATGGCTCGTCACCTATAGCCGCCTCCGTGGTGAGAAGACCATGGAAGAGAAGCTTGCCGGCGAGATCATCGATGCTGCCAACGGCGCTGGTGCCGCTGTCAAGAAGAAAGAAGACGTCCACAAGATGGCCGAGGCCAACAAAGCCTACGCCCACTATCGTTGGTAAGGGAGAAGACCTATGGCCGAGAACCTTATCAAGGAAAGCGACGTTTACGACCTTCCCCACACTAGAAACATCGGTATCATGGCCCACATTGATGCCGGTAAAACCACAACCTCAGAACGTATCCTTTATTACACCGGACGTACCCACAAGATCGGTGAGGTTCATGAAGGCACCGCCGTCATGGACTGGATGGTCCAAGAGCAGGAGAGAGGCGTTACCATTACCGCTTCCGTTACCACAGCTTTCTGGAAAAACCACCGTATCAACATCATCGACACTCCTGGGCACGTTGACTTCACCGTTGAAGTCGAACGTTCACTCCGTGTCTTAGACGGCGCCGTCACCGTTCTTGATTCCAAGAATGGCGTTGAGCCTCAGACCGAAACCGTCTGGCGTCAGGCCGACGGATTCCACGTTCCAAGGATCGTCTTCTGCAACAAGATGGACGCCATCGGTGCGGACTTCTTCATGTGCTTAGACACCCTTAAGGAGCGTCTTGGCGTCAAATATGCCGCCTTCCAGCTCCCAATCGGACGTGAAAGCCAGTTCATCGGCGAGGTCGACCTCGTCGGCATGAAGGCTTACTACTACAGCCAAGACAAAGATGAGGCTCCTGTCGAGAAAGAGATTCCAGACGATCTCAAAGACCAGGCTGCCGATTACCATCAGAGACTTCTCGAAGCTCTTGCCGAATATGACGAAGAGTTCATGATGATGGTCCTTGATGGACAAGAACCAAGCGTCGAAGACATCAAGAGAGTCGCCCGTAAGGCCGTCCTTACCGCTGAATTCTTCCCAGTCTTCTGCGGAACCGCCTTCAAGAACAAAGGCGTCCAGCTCCTTCTCGACGCTGTCATCGACTACCTCCCATCCCCACTTGATATCCCAGGTGAGAAGGGAACCAAAGGTACCGAGGAATATGTCTGCAAAACCACTGACGATGCCCCATTTGTTGGCTTAGCCTTCAAGATCGCGACCGATCCATTCATCGGCCGTCTCGCCTTCGTTCGTGTCTACCAGGGCCAGCTCAAAGCCGGTTCCTATGTCTATAACAGCTCCCGTGGCGTTCAAGAGCGTATCGGCCGTTTGGTCCTTATGCACGCCAACCACCGTCAGGAAGTCAACGTTCTCCACGCTGGCGAACTCGGTGCCGTCGTCGGACTCAAAGCGACTACCACCGGTGACACCCTCTGCGATGTCAACGAGAAAGTCGTCCTCGAATCCCTCACCTTCCCAGAGCCTGTTATCGAAGAGGCCGTCGAGCCAAAAACCAAAGCCGACCAGGAGAAGATGGCTATCGCTCTTCAGAAACTTGCTGAAGAGGACCCAACCTTCCGTGTCCACACCAACGCCGAAACCGGTCAGACCATCATCGGCGGTGTCGGTGAGCTCCAGCTCGATGTCCTTATCGACCGTATGAGACGTGAATTCAACGTTTCCGTCAACGTCGGTCGTCCACAAGTCAACTACCGCGAAACCATCCGCAAAGAAGCCGAAACCCGTGGCAAATACATCAAACAAAGTGGTGGCCATGGTCAGTACGGCGACGTTGCCATCAGATTCGAACCAAACCCAGGAAAGGGCTTCGAGTTCATCGATGCGACCGTTGGCGGATCCGTTCCAAAAGAGTTCATCAAGCCAACTCAGCAAGGCTTGGAAGATGCCTGTGGAAGAGGCCTTATCGCTGGCTTCCCAGTCATTGACATCAAAGCTACGCTTTTCGATGGAAGCTACCACGATGTAGACTCCTCGGAAGCTGCTTATAAGATCGCTGCTTCCATGGCTCTCAAAGAAGCCGCTACGAAGTGCGATCCTATCATCCTTGAGCCAATCATGAAGGTCACCATCACTGCCCCAGAGCAGTACTATGGCGACGTCATCGGCGACGTCACCCGTCGTCGTGGCGAGATCCAGGAAGAGAATCAGCGCGGTGTCGCCAAGATCCTCACCTGTATGATCCCATTAAGCGAGATGTTCGGTTACGTTACCGATCTCCGCTCCCTCACCCAGGGTCGTGGCAACTTCATGATGAGCTTCGACCACTACGGACAAACCCCACGTTTTGTCCAAGATGCAATTGTCAAAGAGAGCGCGTCTCACTAATAGGTAATACCTATTGCGAAACGAAAATGCTTGCTCTATGATTAATTTGCTGCTTTTCTAGAAAACCATTTTTGGAGGAAAAAACACAATGGCAAAAGAGAAATTCAATCGTGACCGCACCCACGTTAACGTTGGTACCATCGGTCACATCGACCACGGCAAGACCACTCTTACCGCCGCCATCTGCCACGTCCTTTCCCTTGTTGGCAAAGAGACCGGTGGTGTCGAAGGTAATGCTAAAGACGTCGGCTACGGCGGAATCGATAGCACCCCAGAAGAGAGAGCTCGTGGTATCACCATCAACTCCGCTCACGAAGAGTACGAGACCAAAACCCGTCACTACGCCCACGTTGACTGCCCAGGGCACGCTGACTACATCAAGAACATGATCACCGGTGCCGCCCAGATGGACGCCGCCATCCTTGTTGTTAGCGCCGCTGATGGCGTTATGCCACAGACCCGTGAGCACGTCCTTCTTGCTCGTCAGGTCGGCGTTCCAAGGATCATCATCTTCCTTAACAAGTGCGATATGGTCGACGACCCAGAGCTCATCGACATCGTCGAAATGGACGTCCGTGACCTTCTTAACAAGTACGAATTCCCTGGTGACGAAGTTCCAGTCATCCGTGGTTCCGCTTTAAAGGCTTGCGAAGTCACCTCTTCCAAAGACGAGGCTGCTGCTCCAATCCTTGAGCTCCTTAAGGCTCTTGACACCTACATCCCAGATCCAGAGAGAACCGCTGACAAGCCATTCCTTCTCCCAATCGAAGATGTTATGACCATCTCTGGCCGTGGCACCGTCGTCACTGGCCGTGTCGAGCGTGGTCAGATCAAGATCAACGACGAAGCTGAAATCGTTGGCATCAAAGCCACCCAGAAAACCGTCGTCACCGGTCTTGAAATGTTCCGTAAGACCCTTGATTACGCTGAGGCTGGCGACAACATCGGCGCCCTTCTCCGTGGTATCACCCACGACCAGGTCGAGCGTGGCCAGGTCCTTGCTAAGCCAGGTTCCATCGTCCCACACGACAAGTTCAGCGCTGCTGTCTACGTCCTTACCAAAGACGAAGGTGGCCGTCACACCGCTTTCTTAAACGGTTACAGACCACAATTCTTCTTCCGTACCACCGATATCACTGGATCCATCACCCTTCCAGCCGATGTCCAGATGGTTATGCCAGGTGACCACGTTACCTTCACCGTCCAGCTCATCCACGCTATCGCTCTTGAAGCTGGCACCAAGTTCTCCATCCGTGAGGGTGGCAAGACCGTTGGTTCCGGTACCGTCGGCGTTGTTCAACTCACCGATGATGTAATAGGTGGATGAGTCGTATGCGAACGGTGTCTTGATCATTTTACCATCACCAGAAGGATTCTCTGTCGCGTCACCTTTGGTCTTCCATGAAACAGACTGTACCTGTACCTCTGGATTACTAAAGTCACGCCATTCGGTATCTGTTCGTTTCTTAACGTAGGGCTGGAGGGCAATGAAACCACCTGTGCTGAAGGTTGCCTTCAGGCCATCGCTGCTGAGAGTCATGGCGGGATAGCCGGCAATGGGTGCTAGGGCTATCGGCTCAATGCGGAACTGCCAATCCGTCAGCACAACAGGGATAATACGGTAGTCGTTGCGGGCGATGTAGTCCCAAGCATCGTCATCAGTTGTAGTCTTTCCCTTTTGGTTAATCAGGGCATGGC
>CADCDV010000042.1 GCA_902800255.1 uncultured Erysipelotrichaceae bacterium
CACGTTCTTAGCGAAGGACACAACGATATCAACATCAGGAGTGGATGAGCAATATAGAATCCACTCCGATGGCAATATGTATTCCCATCTCATAAATCCGAAGACGGGGTCTGCAAAGGTGAACGACACCAAAGAAGCCGTACTTGTTGGAAGAGATGGCTCTATTGGTGACGCTTTAGCGACCGCCTTCATCTTCATGGATAATGAGGAGAGGCTCTCTCTTGCAAGCAAAGAAAACATCAAATACGCGATATATGATGGGGACAGCCCCCATTATGGCTGGAGCTATATGAGTGAGGGCCTCGATATCGAGCCAAGGAAAACAACCAAATAGCCGCATTTGCCCTATAAGAACGGATGCTAGGCAAAACCCATTTAAATAGCATTCAAAAATGTTAGTTAAACCGTGTCTAAAGAGGACTTTTTTTGACTTTTTAAAAATTAGTCCCGTTAACATAGGGTTTTTGGTATATAAATGATTAATCGAAAGAAAAGCGTATAAAAGTACGGAAAAACAATCGTTTCGCGGACAACATAATAAGAATCTTTCTGGAGCTTTTTGTGTAATTCCCAGTCAAGAAGTAGAATATCAAGCGAATTAGATAAAAATAAAAAGGAACAACAAAAACATGATCGACATCAAAAACGCCATCAAAACCAAAATCAAATCCATCATTGATACATGGGACGAAGATGGCATATACGCCATATCTTTCTTCGTCTATTCAAATGAAGCGTATGAATATAACGGCTTCTCTAACGTCAGTGAATTCCTGATCAGCTACAACGCTGAATCCGACTGCGAAGGTGCAGGGGAACTTGACGAAGAAAGATGGAACTACGCTTTCTGGAGACAGGATGAGCAACCAATCATCTATACCTCAGAAAAGAACCCTCTCACCGATATGCTCTATGATTGGTACAAAGAACAGGGTTTAACGAATCTCGGTGAGGAAGATTATGAATCTTCTTACGATGAAGGCCGCTACATCGGCAAAGGACCAGTAGGCCATTATGAGCTCCTTAGCCTAATTGCTGACATTGCCTTAGAACTCCAAAACGAAGGATATGTGAAAGAAAGGTTCGGCAAACCTCTTCCTATCATCATCCATGGTCTTGAATATCCTTGGTATGACATCGAAGCGACCAAGAAAGGCAATCCTAACGGAGAAGCCAACACTTTCTTAGAGGCTTGCAAAGAACTTGGCTTTGGCTGGTAACATAATGTTTTGATGAATAAGTTTCTCTCATTGCTCAAAAAGTTCTGGATCGACGTCGTCGTCGTATCTTCTCTTCTTGTCCTTACGGGGGTTACTTTCGCCATGGTTTATTTCCCAAAGAATAATGAATCCCTCATCGCGAATATCTATCTCAAACAAGAGAAGGTACATTCCATCAACCTAAGCGAGTTAGGTGAGGAATCAATCATATACACAGTGAATATAGATGAGGACGAACACGTCCATATCGAAGCAAAACATAACGCCATAAGAGTGGTGGAATCAACCTGCCCTCACCAGTATTGTGTCCATACAGGCTGGATTGACTCCGAAGGAAGATCCATCATCTGTGTCCCATATGAGCTTGTCATATCAATCGAAGGCAACGCTTCCTTCGATGTTGAGGTATAAGAAGATGAATACGCGTAGAGTCATCCAACTATCCATCTTCCTCGCCCTCTCGGTGATACTCGGTTACATCGAGTCCTTTTTGCCATCATTCGTTCCTGGAATCAAATTAGGCCTTGCTAACGTCATCATCCTCATCACCCTTCTCTATTTCTCCTGGTGGCAGGCTCTTCTTCTTTCCATCATCAGAGTCTTTATTGTTTCTCTTCTCGTTGGATCCATCTTCCAGTTTGGTTTCTATGTGTCTCTAGCAGGGGCTCTAGCCTCATTCCTCATCATGTTCATCCTTCATATCGTCTTCAAAGAGAAGATATCCGTCTTTGGTGTGTCGATCGCAGGTTCTTTCTTCCATGTGACCGCTCAATTATTCATGGTGTTCATCCTCATGAACTTCAATACTGGGACCTTCTATTATCTCCCTTGGCTCATGCTCTTCTCTTTCCCAATGGGTGCTCTCACAGGCTTCATTGTCGATCTGATTCAAAAAAGCCCAATTAGAATAGCCCTAGCCAAAGAAAACGCTAAAGGAAAAACAAAAAATGATAAATAAACCAATTCAGATATTAAAGTTAATGCATATAGCTCTTACCAAGGAATGGGAAAGAGAAAAAGATGAGAAATTAGGACTCTATCTTTCAGAAGCCGACCCATTCGTTACCGGTGATGACAGCGCCGACCCCGTTGTTTTCGAAGACTTCAAAGCTGCGTTTGAGAAATATGGCAGTTACGATGATTACGGGTATTCTTTCATCGAACGGTACCTTGCAGAGTTGGATCCTTTTTATTGTGATTTAAAGAGGTTTTTTGCCCGAATCGAAAAACAGCAATACCTAACTGACTCTGAAAAGTACAGTTCCATGTCGGATGATGAACTAATAGACCTTTTTCATCTACATGAATTTGAAGGCAAATCATGAAGTCTCAAACGGTCTTTAGTTCCTATTTCCTATAACAATTGCTTAAGGCAGGGGGGAGCTATCAATTGCTTCTCCCTGCCTTTTTGTTTGTCGGCGTGACATCCTTAGAAACTTGGCGTTGAGAATCATCCAAATTTGCGGTTCATGACTTTGAATTGACTAAGAATGGAACGTTTGATCTACAGGCTCTTCTTCAAGAAGAAGGGTAGAATACCTAACTATTATTTATTTTAGTTGCCCTTAGAAAACGCACTAAGTATAATTAAACCCGCTCGATTACGAAAACCGAGTGACTTAATGGGACTTTAGCTCAGCTGGGAGAGCGCGTGCTTTGCAAGCATGAGGTCGAGGGTTCGAGCCCCTTAAGTTCCACCATAAAGATGGCTGAGTAGCCCAGTTGGTTAGAGCAACCGGCTCATACCCGGTATGTCGAGGGTTCGAGTCCCCCCTCAGCCACCAAAACGCAAACAAAATCCCGAAAAGTCTTGAAGGCATCGGGATTTTTTTGTATTTCGTTCCGTTCAGAATTCGTAAAAAAGCGTAAAATGACCGTCTTTTACAGAAACTTTATTGCTAAAAACGCACTAAACATCTTTAAATATAAAGAGTTTCAGTGTAAAATGCGTATGGTATGAAAAACCATCAATTCCTAGAAACCGCGTTATTCACCTTTGAGGAAGTCCTTTCTACTGGGCTAACGGAGAAAGGGGCCCTCTCCCTTTTGGCGAGTCTTAAAACGAAAGGCGTCATCGTGCGTTTACGCAAAGGTCTTTACGCCACGATCAATCCCATAACCAAAGGACTTTATGCTTCACGCTACGAAATTGGCTGCGCCATTCATCCCGGCGGGGTCATCGGCTATCTTTCTGCTTTGAACTACTATGGTCTTTCCCACCAGGCGAACCAAGAGGTTACCGTAATCACACCGCTTCGCTATAACGAGGAAGACGTCGAAGGGACCACCTATCGCTTTGTTTGCGAAGACATCTCACGCGATGTGTCCGCTTTATTTGGCAGTGCCCCATTGCGCGTCTGTTCCATAGAAAGGGCGGTGGTGGATTGCCTTGACCGTCCCGACCTTTGCGGTGGTATGGAGGAGATCTGGAATTGCTTACGTGGCCTTCGATACCTCGACGAAAAGAAAGTCGTCTCCAACCTTGAAGCGAAAAACACCAAACTCCTTTATAAGAAAGTTGGGTTTGTTCTTGAGACGTTGGGGATGAAGGGCCTAAGCCCCGCGTTCTACGACCTTTGCAAGCAAAGAATGTCAAATCGGCGGGACGATTTACGCGACTACCCGTCCGAGCCAGGGCTTTCCTCCAGCGAATGGAATCTGGTCTACCCTGAATATATGAAGGAGGTTGAGTGATATGGAAATCAATGCAAAGCGCATAAACGAACTCGCCAAGGAAATGGGTTTCATCCGCGATAATCTTGAGAAAATGGCACGCCTATTGCAAATGCTCGAGGTCCTTTTCGCTTCGCCTTGGAAAGACAAACTCGTCCTCAAAGGCGGAACGGCGATCAATCTCTTTTACGCTGGATTACCTCGTCTTTCCGTCGACATCGATTTGGATTATTGCGGCGCCAGTAAAGAAGAAACCATGAAGGATAAAGCCGCGATTTCAGATTTCGTTTCCGGAGCGTTGCTTCCTTTGGGATATCGTCTTTCGGATGCGGGGAAAACCTATTATGCCTTGGATTCCTTCGTTCTGAACTATGTCAACACGGCAGGAAATCAGGACAACGTGAAGATCGAAATCAACTACTTGGATCGCTCCCATATCCTCCCCATTCAAGTAAGCCAAGCAGATGTCGTTGGCATTCGTGGAGACTCACAGGTTCGTTTTTTGGCACCCGAAGAACTCTATGGCAGCAAAATCGCCGCCTTATTATCGCGCGGGAAGCCACGGGATCTGTTTGATGTTTGCCATGCGTTGGAAAACGGGATAATCGCGGCCACTCCGATGTTGCGGAAGTGCGCTCTTTTCTACGACTGTATCGGCGGCAAAAACCTGGCGATTTCGCGAGAGCCATTTGATTTCATAAACCTGACCAAACGGGATTTCCAAAGGATGCTTTTACCTATGCTTCAAAAAGGGGTGTCGTTCCATCATGAAGAGGCGATATCTAAGGTCTCTTCTTTCCTAACTCAATTATTCCAATTCGAAAACGGTGAAGTAGAGTTCGCTCGTCAATTCGCGTCAAAAGACTATTGCCCGGATCTCCTTTTTGATGATTCAGAAATCATAAAGCGAATCCAAAACCATCCCATGGCGCTTTGGAGAACGCGCAAAGAAGGGGATTGATTGAGTCATCGAGAATAAGGTGGTTACACGCGTTCTCGCCATTCGTTAAGGACGGAGAAGAAGCTTGTTTTTGTGAAAAGTTTTACATTATCATAATGGTGTCCAGCAAGAGGGACGTTAATACCCTTGCATCAGTCGGGCCAGAGACTAAAAACCTGTCCGCGCAGTGCCGGCGACACTAAAAAACGCCGTTTTTTTATCCCCCGGTTCTTTAACGCGTCCTTGACATGGGACCCACATTGCTTCTAACTTCGAAAAAGAGAGAAAGAAACAGTCAACGAAGGTAAAATGGGAATATGAAAAGACGTAGGGGTTACATAATCGGGCTAATCGCTGCTTTCTCTTTTTCTGTCGCCTCCTGCGTCAATGACCCTGCTCTTTCATCTCAAGAAGAGACCATTGAGTCTTCTTTGTCTTCTTCGAGCAAGAGATCTTCATCGAGAACCGTAGAGCAAACATCCATCGATCCAATCGCTCTTTTGAACTTCGAGTTAAACGAAGATGGTGAGAGCTATTCTGTAAGCGCTAAAGGAGACGTCATCAGAGAACTCAAGATACCTTCGACTCATAATGGCTTACCAGTCACTTCCATATCGAGACTCGGTTTTGTTTTTTGTAATAACCTCAAGAAGGTCGAAATGCCTGACACCATAACTTCAGTAGGGGAAAGCGCCTTCGTTGGATGTAAGTCTTTGGAAGAGGTGACCCTTTCTAAGAACCTTCTCTCCCTTAGTAACTCGATGTTTTATAATTG
>CADCDV010000043.1:0-5552 GCA_902800255.1 uncultured Erysipelotrichaceae bacterium
TGTAAAGGTTGTTTAAGTTAGCTTTCCCAAGGAAATAGATGGAACCACCACGGCCTCCGTTTCCTCCATCTGGACCGCCTTTCGCGGTGTTTTTGTCACGAAGAAAAGAGATGCAGCCGTCGCCGCCTTTTCCGCTTCTGACTTCGATAACGCAACGGTCGATCAGCATATTAGGCCTCTTTTCTCTTTAAGGATTCCTTTTCCTCATCGGAAAGGATGTAGTTCTTCTTGTTCTTTTTGATGCGTTTCATGTCACCGATGAAGTTCATCGATGTTTTGGCGGCTTTCTCAATCGTTGATTACTCACCATCGTTCCAGTTGCATGGGACTTCTTGGATATCGAATCCGTTGAGATGGCAGAAATAGAGATATTCGACATCGAAGGCAACGCCATCGATGATCTGATGTTTCGCTAAAGCTTTCGCGAGGTCTTTCCTGAAAAGCTTGAAGCCACACTGGGTCTCGGAGTAGCCAAGATGGAAACGCATTCTGATAAGGATGCGGCTGACCCAGCTGACGAAACGTCTCTTAAGGGTCTGTTTGGTCTCGATGACCGCGCCTTTGCAACGTCTAGAAGCGATGAATCCATCGTGCTTTTCAATGACAGGAAGGATTCTTTCCATAATGTGGAGATCGGTCGCGAAATCGGCATCCATGAATATGATGTAATCACCATCGGCCTCAAGGAAGCCATGTTGGACGTTATGGCCTTTGCCAAGTTTATTCTCGTAAGGAACAACCTTAACGCGGTGATCGAATTTGGCCATCAAAACCTCAGCGAGGCTGACGTTCTTATCATCACTCCCATCAAGGACAACCAAAAACTCGTAATCGATTCCTAAGGTCTCGAAATACGGGAGTCCGACCTTCTCGATGTTTTCGAAGCAGGTCGCTGTCTGGTTTTTGCAAGGGATGACGATACTTAGTTTCATAGCGTTTAATATTATACGATTTTTTTGTTTTATTGAAACAAAAACGGGCCTTATGGAAAGACCCGTTAAAGTTCAGTGTTAGCCGAATTAGTTGGCGTAGACGGAGACTCTCTTCCCCTTCTGGCCGACGCGTTCGAACTTAACGGTGCCATCGATAAGGGCATAGATGGTATCGTCGCCACCTTTGGCGGTGTTGATGCCAGGATGGATACGGGTGCCTCTTTGTCTATAGATGATGTTGCCAGCAAGGACTTGCTGACCGTCACCGACCTTAGCGCCAAGTCTTCTGCCAGCGGAATCACGGCCGTTCTTGGTGCTCGAAACGCCTTTCTTGGAGGCGAATAATTGGAGATCAATGATGAATTTCATTCTTCCTTCTTCCTTTCTAGAGTCACGTGCTTCGGATAAGAAGCTGCGACGTCTTTAATCTGGGATTCGATCGTTTCGTTCACGATCTGGTCGTGGATGCTTTGCTTGCCTTTGACAAGAAGCTCCACATTGCCTTCCTCTACTTTCGCCTCATAGATCGACGGATCATCGGTGTAAGCGTTAAGCCCTCCGACGACAATCGCGCTGATGGCGGCGCAGACTAAGTCCTCGCCATAGGGCGCGCTATTGGCGTGTCCTTTGACGGTTAAGGATTTGAGGTCTTTGTCACGATAGACGAACGTAGCTTTTATCATTAGGCGTTGATGGATTTAACAACCAAACAAGTGAAAGGCTGACGATGACCGTGTTTACGGCGGACATTGGCCTTGCTCTTGTAGCGGTAGACGACGAGTTTCTTGCCTAAACCCTGCTTCTCGACTTTGGCAACAACGGAAGCGCCCTTGACGTAAGGATCGCCAACTTTGTTGGTTTCGCCGCCGATGAAGAGGACTTTGGAAAGGGTGACGTCTTTTCCGGCTTCGGCATCAAGTTTCTCGACGTAAATCTTATCGCCGACTTCGACTTTGATCTGCTTACCACCAGTTTCAACAATGGCGTACATGCTTGTTCCTCCTTATTAGCTTTTGACTCGCTCCGTGCGGTTTAATCACAAAGTGATTAATTGTGGACCGTAGAAATGCGGTTGAGGCCCCTAGGGAGGGCGACAACGTGATTATCATACACGCACATATAGGAAAAGTGAAGAATTTTCGTACAATTGTAAAAAGTTGTTTCTTTAGAAAAGCGATTCCGTTCTAGTTCCAGGTGAATGACCAACCGCCTGGCGCTTTCGCCGTGCCTTTGGTTGATTTGAGAAGCCGATAGACCACTACCGCGACAATGCTGATGGCTAGGACGGCCATGACAGCGGTCAAAGCCAAAGCCTCCCCTGGGCAGATTGCTTGTCTCTCGCTCAATGTGAGTTCTCTTCCGTTCATAGATTACCTCCTCACTTCTCATATATTGGCGGTAAATCCATTTTTCCGGAAAAAAGAAAAACGCCCTCGTTTGAGAGCGTCCTTCAATTTGCTTTTTATAACGATGCCAGCTTGTTTTTGAGCGACTCGAGAATTCCTTTGTTTTTCTCAAGTTTGGCCTTCTCAAGATCGACTTTCTCTTTCGGGGCCTTGCTCACGAAGCCTGGGTTTCCAAGCATCTTCTCGCTGCGGCTGATTTCGAATTCGAGGGTCTCTTTTTCCTTAAGGAGCTTCTCTTTGAGGATGGCTGGATCGACGTCTTCCTCAACCATGAGCTCGTAGCCTGGGTAAAGGAAGCTTGAACCTCCAAGGCTCTCACCCTTGATCTCGTAAGAGGAAGCGAAGGTGAAACGCTTGAGGTATTCGCCAGAACCTTCGAATGGCTCGGCTGGTGAGACAAGGAGCCTGACTTTCGCGTTAGGAGCCATGCCGTTTGTGGATTTGTAGTTACGGATATCCTTGATCATTCCTTCCAAAATGGAGAGTTTCTCAACCGCTTTCTTGTTGATGAGATGGCGGTCGTATTCAGGATATGGTTCTTCCATGATGCTCTTCTTGTGGCCTGGGAGAGAAAGGTACATCTCTTCGGTGACGAATGGAGTGTATGGATAAATCATGAGGATGATGTCCTTCATGACGGTGTAAAGCACGTCTTTGGTGACATCGGCTTCCGCGCCTTCGTGGGACAAAGCGATCTTGCTCATCTCAAGGTATGAGGAACAGAAATCGTCATAGACAAAGTCATAAAGAATCGATGAGGCCTGACCAAAGTGGTATTTGTCCATCTCGGAACGAACACTCTTGATGGTATGCATGAGCTTATCGATGATGGCGGCATCAAGGACACCCAATGTCTTCTTGTCGATTGGTCTTGGGGTGTAGTCCTCACCAAGGACGCCTTCGACATAACGGCAGGCGTTCCAAATCTTGTTGAGATAGTTCTCGGCAGCGCCCACTTTCTCATCGATGTAACGCATATCCATGCCTGGGGTGCAGTTATTGGTGATGAAGTATCTAAGAGCGTCAACGCCATACTTCTCGATGACGTCGATTGGGTCAACGCCATTACCTAAGGATTTGGACATCTTACGGCCTTGCGCATCTCGGATAAGACCATGAATGACGACTTCGTGGAATGGGGATTTATCAGTGAAATGTAAAGACTGGAAGACCATACGGCTGACCCAGAAGAAGATGATGTCGTAGCCGGTGACGAGGACGCTTGTTGGGAAGTAGCGTTTGAAGTCAGCGGTCTCGGTGTCTGGCCAACCTAAAGTGGCGAATGGCCAAAGGGCGCTCGAGAACCAGGTATCGAGGACATCCTCATCCTGCTTCCACTCCTTTGGATCCATCTCCTCTTCGGTGACGACGAGCTCACCGGTCTTGATGTTCGTGTAGGCTGGGATACGGTGTCCCCACCAAAGCTGACGGGAAATGCACCAATCCTCAACGGTGCTCATCCAACGGGTAAGGACTTTCTCAAAGCGGCGCGGGACGAAGTTGACTTTGTCAGAGCCTTTCTGAGTGGCAAGAACCTTCTCGGCGAGAGGCTTCATCTTGACGAACCACTGCTTCGAAAGCATTGGCTCGACGACGCTGTCGCTACGCTCGGAGTGACCGACCGAGTGGACGATCTTCTCGATTTTGACAAGGTGTCCATCTTCTTTAATTTTGTCGACGAGGGCTTTGCGGCATTCGTAACGATCCATGCCTTTGTATGGGCCGGCAATTTCATTCATATGAGCGGTCTCATCGATACATTTGATGAACTTGAAACCGTACTTCTTTCCTAAAAGGAAATCGTTAGGGTCGTGGGCTGGGGTGCACTTCATGGCGCCGGTACCGAAAGAAATGTCGACATATTCATCGGCCATGAGAGGGATCTCTTCGCCATTGGCTGGGTTGATGACCATCTTGCCGACGAGGTCAGCGTACTTCTTGTCTTTCGGGTTGACGAAGACGGCGGTGTCGCCGAACATCGTCTCAGGTCTTGTGGTAGCGACGATCAAAGATTTGTCGGTGCCCACCACATCATATTTGAAGTAATAGAACTCACCTTCGTCGTCCTTGTGGATGACTTCGATGTTGCTTAAAGCGGTTCTGAGCTCTGGGTCCCAGTTGATAATCTTCTCACCCTGGTAGATGAGCCCTTCTTTATATAAGGTAACGAAGACGTGCCTGACAGCGGCGCTTAAGCCTTCGTCCAAAGTGAATCTTTCTCTCGTGTAATCGACGGATAAGCCCATCTTGGCCCATTGGCTATGGATGGTATCGGCGTATTCGTGCTTCCACTCCCAGGCTTTGTTAAGGAAACCTTCTCTTCCAAGGTCGAAACGGGAAAGGCCTTGTTTACTAAGCTTTTCCTCGACTTTGGCTTGGGTGGCGATGCCAGCGTGGTCCATTCCAGGAACCCAAAGGACGTCATATCCGACTTCTCTCTTGTAACGGGCGATGATGTCTTCGATTGTTGTGTCCATCGCGTGTCCGAGATGGAGTTTGCCAGTGACGTTTGGCGGCGGAATAACCATGGAGAATGGCTGTTTAGAAAGGTCTCTTCCCGCTTGGAAGTAGCCTTCTTCTTTCCATTTCTCGTACTTTCCTTCCTCAACTTTATGAGGGTCGTAATGCTTATCGAGCATAGATTTGCCTCCGAATAAATAAAAAGTCCCTACGAATAGGGACGCGGTGCGCGGTACCACCCTAGTTCCTTGTCTTATGGACAAAGCACTCGATCACCCTTAACGCGGATGGACGCCTATCTCTAGGGTTCTCTGGAAGCGACTCACCTTTCTTCCTAACCGCCTTCTCAGCTTCTGGCGGCTCTCTAAGTAGGAAGGTCAAGGATCCCTCATCCTTCAACGAACGATGAAATTATAAGACCCCTTCCCTAAAAAGGGAATGAGAATTATTCGGTGCGAAGAGCGACGACTGGGTCTTGCTGGGCTGCGCTTGCGGCAGGGACAAGGCCAGCGATGGTCGTAAGAAGAGCGCTGCCACCCAAGATGAAGAGCGCAACAAGGAATGGAAGGTTCGCGATTGTTCCGATGCCAAAGAGGGCACCGACTATGAGATTAAGAATTATCTGAAGCAGATAAGTTACCGCAAGACCGAAGAGGCCACCGCCAATGCCGATGATGAACGTCTCGGCGTTGAATAGGTGCGCGACGTCTTGTTTTCGTCCGCCAAGAGAACGGATGACGCCGATCTCTTTGAC